>JAKORQ010000324.1 GCA_029777755.1 Planctomycetota bacterium | reverse complement strand
GGGACAGGTTTGCCGATGGTAAATGACCACATCTTCCTTGCCGACTCAGGCACTCTCCTGATCCATGTGCCGATGTCCGGGTCGAGATAGGCGCTGAGCACCCGCCTCTCGGGTAGCTCGCCTGCGGCAAAGGCGGCGTTGAGCTCCGCAGCCACCTGCGCCCAATAGGCATCACACTGCGCCGACGAGGAAAACTTTCGCGTCCGGTACGCCGCATCGCGAAGCGCCCAGCCATGGAAACCGGTGAGCAGTTCCCCTTCGGGCAGGTCGCGCTTCACGCCCCCGGCTCGGTGCCAGAAATTCCCGGTGGGCCCCTGTAGGAGCGGAACGATCTGGGCGAATGTCGGGCTAACCCGCCCGGCGGCGCTGATGGAGGATTGCGTCAGGCTCACGTAGTCGATCGGCTGATCCGGTTTGATGCGCAACAGCGCCTTGTTGGCCGCCTTCCACCCGGGGCCTTTCAGTTCATCGGTTGCCCACAACCCATAGCGAACGTGATTCTTCCATTTGACGGCCGTCACCATCGCCAGGCAGACCACGGCCGGCACGAGAAGATAGAACGCGAACCTGCCAACCCGCACCCGCCATCCCTGCCGCCAGGCGCTCAGCAGCGCCAGAACCGCTGTGAGCGCGATCGCCACCAGCGCCATCATCTGCCCTTCGCCGCGATTCAGCGAAAAAGCCCCGGCTGCCGCCCCTGCCAGCAGCCCATACATCCACCTGCCCCGCCATGAGTATGCACAGATTGCCAGCACCAGCAGCGCCGCCAGCACCATCATGAGTGGCGCATTAAGGGCGTCGGTGAGGGTCCAGCGGAATATGGTCAATGGATAGGGAGATGAGAGAATCAGGGCGAAGGCGAGCAATGCCATCCATCTGAATGCCCCGGCCGCGCATATCGCATATGCGAGCAGCGCGGCCGCGCCAATGTACGCCAGCTCGATCCCAGTTCGTTGCGGTATCCCCAGGAAGCGCACGGCCGAGAGCCACAGCGGATACGCAGGCGGCCGGATGAGCGTCAGGTGATCATGCTCAGCCTCGCCCCAGTAGCCACGGTCGGCCACCTTCACCGTCCAGAGTGCGTCATGTGGCGTCTCGCTGGCGATGATATCCTCATCCGACACAAGCCAGATGCGGGCAAGGACCATCGCGACGACGCACAGCCAGAACAGCATCTGCCCGATCCTCGCCGCCGGATGCCTGGTGGCGCCAGCGGCGGATTCGCAGGCTGATGTCATCTGGGCGGTAGCTTCCATCGGGGCCTTTCTAAAGTCGGGGATAGATGCCTTCGGCCACAGCTTCCAGTTCCTCGCGATTCAAAATGGTGATCTCCCCGCCGGAGCCGGTGCGGATCATCTCACTGTCACTTAGCTGGCGAAGGCAGCGGGATAGCGTTTCGCTGGTCAGGTTCAGATGGCTGGCAACATGCTTCTTGAGCGATGGCAGGCTAACACTGCTGCCATCCGGCTGCGCCATGTTCAGCAGGTGCCGCGCCACCCGTGAGAGGGCATCTCGCAATACGATATCCTCCAGCAGGCGCACAAAAAGGTGCACCCGCAGCGCCATGCCGGCCAGGAGTTGCAGGCAGAGCTGATGGTCATCCTGGAGCGCCTCGCGGAAGTCGCGATCGGGCAGCAGCACGCAGGTGGTATCCTCGATCGCCTCCACGAATGCCGGGGCATCCATCCCCAGGATGCTCGCCACCTCCAGGAATGTTTCACCCGTACGGGCCAGGTGAAGGACATGCTCCTTGCCGTTGGGTGAGAGCTTGTAGATGCGCACCAGACCCTCGCCAATGATGTACACACCGGGGCAAGGCTGCTGCTGGTCAACGATGCGCTCTCCCCTGGTAAAGTTGCGCATCTGGGCCATGCGCAGGAGCCGCTGACGGCTCGCGCCTTCTACTCGCTTGAAGATCGGGCTGGCCCGGAGGATTTCCTCGGCGGTCATCGCCGCGAAGTTTATCCCAAGCAGGCGGGAATGTTTAGGGCGCATTAACACATCGTGCGCCCGCAGCGATGAATCAATCTCCTGCCGCAACCCGCCGGGGAATCTACAAGAGCAGCTCCACGTCAAGTGGAGCGGCTGTAGGCCGCGGGACTTCGCGTCGGTGAAGGTCTGCCCGAGTTGCATTCACATTGATCGGCATCGAGAGGTCAACGCTGTTTTGGTTGCTGCGTCTCTCGGTTTCCCTGACTCTGATCATGCACGTTCGTCAAGGATCACCTTACCTCCCGCGTGCGGAGACCGCCCGCTCCACTTTGAGTGGAACTGTCGCAAACACAATGCTACTTTGCCGACGTCCTGCCCCGTTCAAACGATCGCAGGTTCATCTCCAGGATCTTCTCGGGAAGCTGAGCGGCGATGGCATCCTTCCACTTGTCCAGCGGGATATCCATCTTGGCCGCCAGTACGCCCAGCAGGGCCACGTTCAGGCTCTTGGCGCTCTCCAGCTTTGTGACATCGACCATGTCCGGCGTGACCAGTACCCCGCCGGGCTTGAGCATGTACAGGTTGTTCTCCACCTGGTCGGGCGAGAGCACGACCAGATAGTCCGCCTCGCCGGCCGGCACCATGGGCGAGAAGACCTGCCTGCCGAAGCGCACGTCTGTGGCGACCGATCCGCCGCGCTGGCTCATGCCGTGCACTTCCGCCTTCTTGACGTCGTAACCGCAGCGGAAGACCGCCTCGGCGAGAATGTCGGAGGCCTTCACTACGCCCTGTCCGCCGAGGCCGGCAAAGACCACGTTGGTCACTGTCTTTTTCATAAATCCCTTCGCGCCGTTGTTCGCCAACCACTGTTGCGCAGAAATCGTCATTGCTGATCCATCCCGCAGGCTTCAAATGTCGCCGACTTCAGCTTCTCGGCATTGATCTTCTCGTACTCGCGGATCTTGCCAGCCGCCAGCAGGCAGGGCTTGCGGCAGATGATCACCGACAGCTCATTTGTCGCCAGGCGATCCTTCACCATCTGCTCAAACTGCGCCTCCCTGGTGACCGGATCGATGATGTCCACATGCTTCACACCGGCGGCCCGGCAGAAATCCTCGATTATGAACTTGTTGGTCGGCCCGTGATCCAGGGTTCGACCCGTCGCGGGATGCTCCTGCTGGCCGGTCATGGCAGTGGTGCCATTGTCGAGGATGATCAGCAGATGCCCTGTCTTCGGCGGGTTGTAGACCATCTCCACCAGGCCATTGATGCCCGTGTGCATGAAGGTCGAGTCGCCAATGATGCTTACCACTCGCCGGGCATCGCTTTCCGGCAGGACATGCCGCATGCCAAGCCCCACACCCAGGCTTGCGCCCATGCAGACGCAGGTATCCAACGCCTCAAACGGCGGCAGGACACCCAGAGTGTAGCAGCCAATGTCGCCGGCGATGATGCAATCCAGCCTCTTCAGTACGCCGTAGACCGAGCGATACGGGCAACCCGGGCACAATTGCGGCGGCTTGCCGCGTGCGGGCGCCGGTTCAGGGCTGGTGTCGTTGGCAATGATGCGTCGCACGCGTGAGACATTCAGTTCGCCGAAGCGGTACATCTCCGGCTTGCCCTCGACCGCAATACCCTCGCTGCGCAGCGCCTCGACCAGGTAGGGATCCCCCTCTTCGATGACGAGGCAGCGCTCAACCGAGCTGGCGAACTTGCGGATCTTCTCGATCGGCAGCGGATAGGTGAACCCGAGCTTCAGCACACTCGCTTCGGGCGCGGCCTCCCGAACGTGCATGTAGGAGATGCCGCTGGTGATGATGCCCAACTCGCGAGACCCGGCGACGTGCTGGTTAAGCTCGCACTTCTCGTTCCACTTCGCCATGTCGGCCAGCTTCTCGCGCAGCCGCCGATGGGCCGGCCGGGCGTAAGCGGGAATCATTACCTTGCTCTTGACGTCGCGCACGAACGCCGGTTCGGGCACACCATCCTGGGGCGCGCGTCTTTCCACGATCGTCTTGGAGTGGCAAACGCGGGTGGTCATCCGCAGCATCACCGGTGTCTTCCACCTCGAGGAGATCTCGAACGCCGCGAGCGTGAAGTCATACGCCTCCTGCGAGTCGGAAGGCTCGAGCATCGGGCAGCCGGCGGCCACTGCATAGCGGCGGTTGTCCTGCTCATTCTGACTGGATGCCATCCCCGGGTCGTCGGCGGAAACAAGCACCAGTGCCCCATGCACGCCGGTGTAGGTAGCCGTGAACAGCGGATCGGCCGCCACGTTCACGCCGACATGCTTCATCGTCACCAGGGCACGTGCGCCGCCAAACGCCGCTCCCAGCGCCACTTCCAGCGCCACTTTTTCATTGGGAGCCCACTGCGCCCGGCCACCGAGCTTGTCGAAGTTCTCCAGGATCTCAGTGGATGGCGTTCCGGGATACCCCGTCCCCAGCAAAACCCCCGCATCAAGGGCGGCCAGTGCTACCGCCTCATCGCCCGACAACAGTTTTCGTTCACTCATTTAATCCTCGTGTGCCCGATTGGAGGGCTCCGCTTTTTTAGCAGAATCCCCATTTGACGCCAAGCGGGGTGCCAGCCATAGAATATCGGTTTGCCTTCTCCACCCGGCACTACGAGGGATCCCCATCACACTCCGCCAGCCGCCTTCAGCTTCTCCAGCAGCCATGCCGGCGGACGGGTAGCCCGGCCATCTGGCTTGACGATCGCATGGAGAGTATGTCCGTCGGCCACCTTCTGGCCTTGTTCATTGGTGATCTGCACATCAAACTTCAGGCTCGCCCGGCCGGACATGCTCATCTGGACTCTCAGGGTAAGCAGATCGTCATAGCGCGCCCTCCCGCGGTAGTAGACATGGGCCTCCACCAGCGGCAGCATGAACCCCTGCTTCTCCCACTCCACGTACGGCATCTTGTGCGCTCGCATCAGTTCCGTTCGCGCCACCTCAAACCACTCAAGGACGCGTGAGTTGTAGTACGTCCCCAGTTGATCGGTCTCAGAATAGCGGACGCGCAGCGTCAGTTCGTGCGATAGACATGGGGTAACCTGTCGAGTTTCCTGCAAATGCTCCATGCCAACGTGCTATCCATGAGCAGCCACAAATGCAAGGCACATGGGAGATGCGAACTAGAAGGAAGACCAGCGTGGCGGGTGTGGCCAGATGACCCAGTTAGGCTCATCGGCAAAGTCGTCCGACGGCTTGCGGGAACGCTCCTGCTCCACGATCTTCACCTGCTGCTCCAGGGCTACCGTGAGCTTCCCCTGCAGCATCACGCCCAGCAGCGACAGCACCAGCAGCGACACACAGACCATCAGGACGAACGGCATGGCGAGGTAGTTAACACTGCCAACGCCCATGACGGCCGGCGGAATGAGCCCGGCGGCGATCGTTCCCACCGCCGCGTAGACTCCCCAGCGAAGGTTTCGCGCCCGCTGGCGAACGTCCATGCCGGCGGCCATCACAGCCCACTGCTCCAGCAGATGCAGTTTCGAACATTCGCTGACGAACCAGAAGATGGCTCCCACCAGCAGGAAGGCCAATAGCGCCGTCTGCAGGTGATTTCCGGGAGTCGCCATCCGCAGCGCCAGGGCCGGGATCACGATCGACCAGGAACCAATGGCGGCCGCCGCCAGCCGAGAACCCTCGACCTTGCGCATGGACTGCCTGAGCTTCTTGAACAGCAGCCACGCCGACCAGAGTCCAAGCGTGAACGTCACGACAATGCCAAACGCGGCAAAGGATATGGTTCCATCCCAGATCAGCGGCCCGCAGATGCACACCGCCAGTGCTATCAGCGTGCCCCAGACCTGCATCCCCATTCCCAGGCGGATGGATTCAAGCGACTCCGGGTCGCGCACGCGACAGGCCGCCACCGACATCGATGTCGCCACCGGCAGGCCGCATTCGCTGCACTGTCCATCCTTCGGGTGCATCCTCAGGTTGGTCGCACAACGCGCGCAGGGGAGATCGAACCGGATCAACTCCGGCTTCGTGCTGCTGGGCAACCTGCGATACGTTCTGCTCTCCAAGAAATCTCCGATGTGAACAAGCGAATCGCCTAGAAGATAATATCCTCCGTTATAACCGTGTCCAGATTGTATAATTCAATTCACCCACAGTCCCTTCGCTTTCGCCAACGCCAGAATTTGACCTGACATATCCCGGCTCTATCTTCTGATCGCATGATCCGGAGGCGATCCGGCGACAGCTACATCCTCATCACCCAGCGGGAACATGCCCACCTTGCGGCCGAGATTGCCCCTGCCGTCGGCGGCGCGTTTGCTCCCCCGTCCAACCCCGAGTGGTTGGAAATGGCGCTGCGCCTGCACAGCATCGGGATGGAGCCCCTCGACGCTGCTCCCCCGCTCTCGGCGGCCGGCAGGCCGGCCAATTTTGACGAACTGCCTGTCATTACTCTACTTAACGCATGGTCGACCTCCGTCGAAAAGGCCCTTTCTGCCGGGGCATACCCCGCTATGCTGGTTTCTCTGTTGTGTCTACAGAGAACAGCCGCCATCGCGGCCGGCGCTTGCACTATCAAGGAAAACTTTGAGATCAACCGCGTCCAGCACCGCCAGGTCGAGTTGCAGGAGCAGCTTCGCCCGCAACTGGGTCTGCGCCAGGATCGCAATTTTCGCTTCGGGCTGCCGGAAAGCACCGACGACTTGAGCGAGATTGAATTGGCGTTCTACTACGACTACCGCCTGATGCTCCTGTGCATATCGCTGGCGCTGGAGATATGTGCACGCAGAAAGGTGAAGGCTCAACTTGCGCCAACTCCCGCTGCACCATCCGCGGAGAGCATCACCGTCGCGTGTGATCTGCTCAACCCGGCTCGATGCGTGCTCTTTCCCTTCCCGCTAAAGTCGCCACTGGAGCTGAACTTTACCGGGCGGCGTGTCTCCGCCCGCATCTATGACCATGAAATGGAACTGCTGGAGGAGCTGGAGCACGCCCAGGAGGTCAAGTTTCATGTGACAATCGCCGATTCGTGATACATGCCACTGTCCGGCAATCGCAATTCGGCCTCTGGTAATTAACATCTGCTGCAAATGTCGTCGCTGCGTGAGCTTTATCTTTCCCGTCGGGTGCTATTGATGGCGCCTCTGGGCTTCTCTTCCGGGCTGCCACTGCTGCTGACGGGGGGCACGCTTTCGGCATGGGCATACGATGCCAGGCTCTCGCTGACGGAGATCGGCTTTCTCGCATCGATAGCCACCGTCTATGCGTTCAAGTTCATCTGGGCGCCGGTGCTCGACCGCTTCGCGCCGCCGCTGCTGGATCGCAGGCGTGGATGGCTGATCATGTTCCAGCTTGCGTTGATGGTCGGCATCTGCGCCATGGCGCTGATCGACCCGGCCGCCAACTTCACGATGCTTGCCATCCTGGCAGGATTGATCGCCCTATTCAGCGCCAGCCAGGATATCGTGGCCGATGCCTATCGCATCGATGTGCTCAGTGATGCCCAGCGCGGTTCTGGTACGGGGTTATTCGTCGGCGGATACCGCCTTGGGATGGTCGTCGCGGGGGGATTGACCTTTTACCTCGCTGACCCGGACGGTGCTGGCCTGTCGTGGCAGGCTGTCTATGCCCTGATGGGGCTGTTAATATCCGTGGGCATCGTCGCCACCATCCTTGCCCCAAGCAGCGCGGCCCCAGTGGATGCCTCCCACCCCACGGGCGGTCCTGCCAGCATGGCCGAGTCGATCACAGGAGCCCTGCGGCAACTGCTGTCGCGCAAAGGGGCGTTGGCGATGCTGCTGTTCATCATGTTTTTCAAGCTGCCGGATGTGCTTGGGAACAACTTTACCGTGCCTTTCCTCAAGGACATGGGCGTCAGCGACACGGACATTGGCGTGATTCGCAACAGCTACGGTCTTGCCCTAACGATTGTGGGCGCCCTGGCCGGGGCCTGGGTAGTGGCCAGGCTCGGACTGAAGCGTTCGCTGCTTCTGTTTGGCATCCTGCAGGCCGTGAGCAACTGCGGCTATCTCTGGCTGGCGAACTTTTCTGTCTCCAGGATTTCCCTGCTGAGTGTCATCAGCATAGAAAACCTCTGCGGCGGCCAGCGCGATCGCATAGATGTAGATCGGTCCCGCCCTCGACGATGAAGTGGCCTGATTGAGGCTCGGCTACTCGCCTTCCTCCAGCACGGCGGCGAGGCGATCCAGGTTCTGTTCGTTGGCCGGCTCGCAGATCGGCCGAACGCGCTCGGCGACCTCCGGGCTGTCGAACTGCTGCGACCAGGTCAGTTCCGTGCCGCCATCTTTCGCGTTGAAAGCCAGTTCCAGCAGGAAGTGCGGTTCGCCGGTGTGCTCGATGACGATGCGGTTTGGCTCGATCTCCCGGAACACACACTCGTTGGGGTAGTCGGTGCCGTTTGGGCCGTGCATGGTGAAAACCCAAGGCCCGCCGGGCTTAAACTCGAAGACATGGAAGCTGTTGGTAAACCCGGCCGGCCCCCACCAGCGGGCCAGCCTGGCCGGATCGGCAAATGCCGAGAAAATCCGCTCTGGCGAGTGCTTAAAGACCCGGGACGTCCGGATGATGGTGTCTGTTTGAGGCATCACGGAAGTTTAGGCATGGAGGCAGCGGAAAGAGGCACGAGGATCCAGGGGATGCCGCAGGGCGCAACGAAAAACCGGTCGGCATTGCCTGCCGACCGGCTATCAAGAGCGGGTGAAGGGGGTCGAACCCTCGACATTCACGTTGGCAACGTGACGCTCTACCACTGAGCTACACCCGCGTCAGTTCGATGAGCATATTAGCGAACCGTCCCATTTTTGCAAGTGGTTCGTAAGACAAAACTGGCTCACAACTTACACCCCGGTCATGAAAAACCACGCCTGCCCTTTTGCCCGCGCCGATCCCGCCCGGTATGCTCCTGATCATGGTCATCGCGGGGATTGATGAAGCTGGATACGGCCCGCTCCTGGGGCCGCTGGTCATTGGGTGTGCGGCCTTTCGCACGCCCGGCGACCATCTGGGGGAGTTGCCGAATCTCTGGAAACGGCTCTCCCGCCATACAAGCGCCAAGAAAAGCGCCTCCGGTCGGAAAATCCACGTGAATGATTCCAAGGCGGTCTACTCGCCGGCCGCGGGCGTGAAGGAACTGGAGCGCTCGATCCTCTGCTTCCTTCTGGCCTCCCCCACCATGGACAAGCGCCTGGCCCGTTTGGACAATCTGGAGGATCTGCTGGCACTTGCCGCCCCGGATGTGTTAAAGGACATGGTCGCATGTCCATGGTACATGCCTCACCCGGCCGGGCGCTTTCCCATGGAAAATGACCTGCTCTCCTGCAGGCTGTTTGCCAACTCCTTCCGCCAGGAGATCGAGCACGCCGAGACTGACCTGGTTCACCTGCGGGCGCGGGTGATGCTGGAGGAGCCGCTGAACGCGATGTTCGCATCCACTCGCAACAAGGCCAACGCCGCCTTCTCGATAGTGGCCGCCCACATCAACCAACTGCTGGAGTTATACGCCGGCGAGGGGCTGGTGATCTTCTGCGATCGTCAGGGTGGCCGGTGTCACTATGGGTCGATACTGCAGTTGATGTTCGAGGAATGGTCGCTGCAGATCATCAGTGAGACCGAAAGCTTCTGCCACTACCGCATCATCAGGGGCGACCAGATCGTGCCGATTATCTTCGCTGAGAAGGCCGAAACGCAGTCAATGTCGGTAGCGCTGGCGTCGATGCTGTCGAAATACCTTCGCGAGAGTCTGATGCACCGCTACAACCTCTGGTGGGCCGACCAGATTCCCGGCCTCGAGCCCACGGCCGGCTATTACGGCGATGGCTCGCGTTTCCTGCGCGAGATCGAAGCCAAGCGCATCGAGCTGGGTATCCCCGAGACGCGCCTGGTCCGTTCCCGCTAGAGCTGATGCCCATTCTCTAGAGTCGCTCAACCTCACGTGGAGCGACGAATCGCCGGATGTTGCCCACTGGATTCTCGTTGACCTGCATCGCGACGTCGAGGATTCCCTTACATCTCGCGGGCAGAGACCGCCCAACTTCACATTGGGTGGAACTGCCCTAGTAGGTGTAGAGGTCTTCACCCCCGTCGCTGTCCCCCATGTCGAGGTTGGCGTAGGCTGATGGGTTGCGGTCAAACTCCTGCTTGCACTCCCTGGAGCAGAAGACGTAGGTGCAGCCATCATACATCGACGTCAGGCCCTGCTCTGTCGCCTTCTGCGCGTCGATCTCCTGGCCGCAGATGAAGTCGAGTTCCATGCTTTCCCCCATTGCATGCGACTGTCCGAATGGTAGGAGCACGGATCGGCCGGGCAAGCGGCGGCGTCAGGCCTACCGCGGCAGCAGCTTAGCCAGCGCGGGAGCAAAGTAGCTGATGATCAGGTCGGCCCCGGCCCGGCGAATGGCTTGCAGCGACTCGAGAATCACGCGTTCGCGGTCGATCCAGCCATTGCGGGCGGCTGCCTCGATCATGCTGTACTCGCCACTCACCTGGTAGGCCACGAGCGGGACGTAAACTTCGCGCCGGACTGCCGCGATGACGTCCAGGTACGCCCCGGCGGGCTTGACCATGACCATGTCCGCCCCCTGCTCGACATCGAGCGTAGCCTCGAGGATGGCCTCGCGCACGTCGCGAGCGGTGTCCATCTGGTAAGAGCGACGGTCGCCGTGCGATGGCGCGGAATCGGCCGCATCGCGGAACGGGCCGTAAAAGGCGCTGGCATACTTCACCGCGTATGAGAGCAGCGAGACATCCTGGAAACCAGCCTCGTCCAGGCCGGCGCGCAGGGCGCCGATCGTGCCATCCATCATGCCGCTGGGGGCGATGACATCAGCGCCCGCCTTGGCGTGCGAGATGGCCTGCCGGATCAGGCGCTCGACGGTCTGGTCATTGGCGACGGTGGACTTGTCATCAGTTAGAACGCCGCAGTGGCCGTGGCTGGTGTACTCGCAGAAACACAGGTCGGAGATGGCCACCATCGGAAGGCGGGCCTTCCTCCCGGAGCGAAACAGCCGGCAGACGACATTGTCCTCATCCAGCGCCGGCGACCCTGTCTCATCCTTCTTCTCGCGATCAATCACGCCAAAGGCAATGTAGCTGGCAAAGCCCTGGTCGGCCAACTCCCCGAGGAACTCCAGCGCCACATCCACCGACATCTGCTCGACACCCGGCATCGATCCAACCGGGCGGCGAACACCCTCCCCCTCGCACACAAACACAGGGACAATGATCTGCCTCTTCTCCAGCGTCACCGACTGCAGCATGTTGCGCATGGCGGGATTGAGACGGAGGCGTCGCGGGCGAACGGCGAGGTTCAGTTCAGTTTTCATACAGCCTGTCGATTATAAACCAGATATCGCTACCATACCGCCCCGTCGGGGAACGTTCACCGGCCACTGCGGGCGGATGGAGTGCAATCTTCCTCACTCACAATAGCCGCCGCGATGCGGGATGTTGCGAAAAGTCACACTGTTGGCACCCAAAGGTGCGATTACGATATACTCAACGGAATGAGCGCGACGTTAACGATCGACACCGTTGGTTCGGATGCTCCATGTAAAACGATCC
>JAKORQ010000323.1 GCA_029777755.1 Planctomycetota bacterium | reverse complement strand
TTCTTCACCTGCTCGGTGGCGTTGGCCGGGCAGGCGAAAAAGCCTACCTCGCGCCGCAGCGGCAGGTCGCCCTCGGTATCGCCGATGCCGGCTACTTCCTCACGCCTCAGGCCCAGTTCATTGAGAATGTGTCTGATGGCCGAGCCCTTATCAATCCCGGCCAGCGTGATGTTCAGGTAAAAGTGCGACGCGTTCACCACCACGTCCGGGCTTTTATGGTCGCGGGCGAACTGCTCGATCATCGGCTTGATCTCGTTGAAGATCTCCGGCGTCTTGGAGAAGACCGAGAGTTGCGCCTCCTTGCCGAACTGCAGCAGGGCGTTGAAGCGCGGCAGGATCTCCGTCTCGATGTAGCTGCGGATGGCCCGCAGGCCGACGATCTTCTCCTGTGTCAGGCCCGGCGCGTAGCGCGAGTGGTTGTGCGCCAGGTCGTAGATCACCGTTCCATTCTCGCAGATCGCCGGGTAACGGATGTCGAGCAGCTTCATGAGGGCCTCGACATACGGCTGCGGCCGGCCGGTGCATAGCGTCAGCGGCGCAAGGTCACTGCGCCCGGCCGAGGCATCGCGCGAAAGTCTGCACAGCTGGGCAAACGGCTCGATGTCCCAGGCGATTGACTCCTCCGGGCTGATGCACCCATCCACGTCGCTGATAATCAGTCTGATTGCCATCTGTCACTTACTTTCTGCTGTACAGATCCAGTGTCTTGCGCAGCCGGCCGGCGGAATCCACCAGCCCACCGGGCCGATTGCGCGCCAGCCACAGCGTCTCGTGCTGGCCGATCATGTGCCGCAGTTCCGCTGTCAGCTCGATTACCTGGTAGCGCTTGCTGCCGAGCTGCCACAGCCCGCGCCTGGCCGCGTGCCGCATCATGGCGGCGGTGTTGGCGAACTCATCGCGGATCAGCTGCGCGTCCTCCCGCGCCATCCTCGCCGCATGCAGCGGCGCCATGGCCGCATCGATCGCCGCCAGTGTCGCTTCCAGATGCTTCTGGTCAACATCGGTTGGCGCTTCCGCCTTGGCGTTCACCAGGAACCCGAACAGCCGGGAGCTGTTGCTCACCAGCGGCAGGCACTGGTAGACATTGCCAAGGTCGCAGGCGAGCTTGCCCATAGCGCCGGCGGAGTCAAAGAAGGCATGCAGGTCCAGCGCCCGGGCGATGTCGATGTTGCTGTTGGCCTCCAGGTGCCAGGAGAACGCCGCGCCGGCCGCGAAACCGAGGTAGCTGGCCGGCAGGTACTGGAGGTGTCCGTTGTCGCCCCAATCGGTGTTGAGGAAGCCGATGGCGCCATGCTTCTTTCCCGCCTGCGCCGCCTATCGCAGGTTCTCCAGGCAGTTGTCCGTTCGCCCGGCGAAGGTGTTCCATGTGCTGGTGCCCGGGCAGACATAGAAGGGGATGCCGGCGTTGGCGAAGTGCGCGCAATCCTTGTCGAAGGGGTGTTTCGCCTCGTAGCCCCACTCCAGCGCGATGATCTCCTTTGGCAGCTCGGGGATCAGCTCCGGCTGATGCTTGATTATGTCGCCCCAGAACATCATGGTTCGGCCATTGGCCTTCACCAGCTTGTGGATCTCCAGAAGGAAATCGACGTACACGCGCGTCTTGCCGCGCCGCTCGACGATCGCCTTGCTCTTGCCCTGTCCGATGTCAAACGTCTCATCGCAGCCGACGTTGAACAGCCGGCTGCGGAAATTGGGCAGCAGCTCCGCGTACAGCCCCTTCAGGAACTCCAGCGAGCGGGGATCGGTGGGGCACAGCGAGAAGGGGCCCTCCCAGCGATAGCCCCAGTCGGTGTCAGCGCCATCGGGCGCCTCGGCCAGGTCGATGTAGCGCGGCAATCGCAGCCAGCGCTCCATGTGGCCAAATGAGTTCTGGTTCGGCACCAGCTCCACATGCCGCTGGCGGCAGTAGGTGTCCAGTCGCAGCACATCCTCGGCCGACATCGGGCTGGCGTTCGCCCAGGCTTCCGGGTGCTGCGAGTACGCGAAAGTATGCTCCATGTAGAGCTGGAGCTGATTGATCTTCCAGCTCGCCAGCAGGTCGACCAGGTCCAGCAGCGTCTGCAGCGTCGGTACCTTGTCGCGGCTGATGTCCAGCATCACGCCGCGGGCGGGAAACTCCGGGGCATCCTCAATGTGCACCAGCGGCAGGCGGTTGTGCTTCTGCCGCAGGATCTGGATCAGTGTCTGCACGGCGTAAAACAATCCCGCCTCATCTCCGCCGATGACGACAATGCCATCGTGGCGAATGTGCAGTTGATATCCCTGCGATGGGGCTGCCGACGCATCGATGCCCAGGCGGATCGGCGTGCCGCCTGTTTTCACTGCATCACCGGCCACCAGCTTGACCGCGCCGCCGACCTGCTTGCGCAGGACGCACAGCAGCTGCTGGGCGGAAAACAGCGTCTGGTCCGTTGGCGAGGGGCTTACTACAACAAGGGCATCATCGAGGTGAAGTGAACCGGCATCGACCTTCATCCTGGCCGGCGTCGGCAGCAGGCACAGCTCCATATACATCTCCTATCCTGAATTGCTTCGCGGCGCCTTGGTCCGCTGCCGCAGCATCATAGCGGACGAGTACATGCGAATGCCAATCGACTCCCCCGGGGAAGCGACTTAATATCGCCTGCATCAGGAGAGGGAGAGGTAATGCTTCAGAAGGTTCTTTCGCAACTTGACCAGGACCGCGACGCCGCCGTTGCGCGGCTGCAGGATTTCCTGCGCATCCCCAGCGTTTCCACCAAGGAGGAGAATCGCACGGACGTCGCGCAGTGCGCGCAGTTTCTGGCCGACCGCCTCAATGAGCTGAAGTTCGACGCCCGCGTGCATGAAACGGCCGGTCATCCCGTGGTCGTGGCGCGAAACGAGCATGTCCCCGGCCGCCCCACGGTGCTGCTGTATGGGCATTACGATGTCCAGCCGGTCGAGCCGCTGGAGCTGTGGAAGACGCCGCCGTTTGAGCCGACTATCCGCGATGGCGCCATCTATGCCCGCGGCGCCGCCGACGACAAGGGCCAGGTCTGGGCACATGTCGAGGCAATCCGCGCCTGGCAGCAGGCCGGCGGCGTGCCAGCGAACCTCGTCCTCCTGCTGGAGGGGGAAGAGGAGATCGGCTCGCCCAACCTTCAGAAGTTCATGGAAGAGCATCGCGGCGACCTGGCGGCCGACATCGCCCTTATCTCCGACACCAACCAGTTCGCCCGCGGCCTGCCGGCCATCACCTATGGCCTGCGCGGGCTGGTGTATGAAGAGATCTTCCTCCAGGGCCCCGACCATGACCTGCACTCCGGCCTGTTCGGCGGCGCGGTGCCCAACCCGGCCAACATCCTCTGTGAGATCCTCGCTACTCTCCATGATGATCAGGGGCGGGTAAACATCCCCGGCTTCTACGATGACGTGGTGCCCCTGGAGGACAAGGAGCGGGAGATGTGGCGCAAGCTGCCATTCGATGAGGGTGAACTTGCCCGCGAGCTGGGCCTGGAGGCGCTGGTCGGCGAGGCAGGTTACTCAACCATCGAGCGCAAGTGGGCCCGTCCGACCTGTGATGTGAATGGCATAACCACCGGCTACCAGGGCGAGGGCGCCAAGACGGTCATCCCCTCGAAGGCGTCGGCCAAGGTCTCAATGCGGCTGGTGCCGAACCAGGACCCGGCGAAGATCCGCGATGCCTTTGAGCGTGCCATCCGCGAGCGCTGCCCGGCCGGTGTAAAGGTGGAATTCAAGAATTTTGGCCTGGCTGAGCCGCTGGTGGTACCGCTGGATCTTCAGGCGATGAAGCTGGCGGCCGAGGCGGTAAAGGTCGGTTTTGGCGTCGAGCCTACCTTCATGCGCGAGGGTGGCAGCATACCCGTGGTAAGCCAGATAAAGCGGATGCTTGGGATCGATACCCTATTAGTTGGGTTTGGTCTGCCCGATGACCGGGTACACTCACCCAACGAGAAGTTTGACCTGGATGCCTTCTATGGCGGCATGCGGACGGCCGCTGCACTGTACGCCCGGCTGGCCGAGATGAAATGACACTCGCTGCATGCGACTTGCCCGAGCATGTTCGACGGCTAGAATCCACAGTCACCGCCATCGACACAGGTGGTCGCGGTGTCTCCATACAGAGCTAAGAAAGAGGACAGATAATGCCCGCTGTTGGGAAGATCACGCAGGTAATTGGATCGACGTTTGACGCACAGTTTCCGGAAGACCAACTTCCCGACATCTACAACGCCGTCACCGTTGAATACACCTATGGCGGCAACACGGTAAAGCTCACAGGTGAAGTTCAGCAGCACCTGGGCGGCGGCAAGGTCCGCGCTGTGGCCCTCGGAACCACCGACGGCCTGGCCCGTGGAATGGATGTTGTCGACACCGGCGGCCCGCTCACCGTGCCGGTGGGCAAGGAGACGCTTGGCCGCGTGTTCAACCTCCTCGGTGACCCGATTGACAATCGCGGCCCGATCGAGGTCAAGGAGCGTCGCCCGATTCACCGCGATCCGCCGGACTTCGTCGATCTGTCCCCCAAGACGGAAATCTTCGAGACAGGCATCAAGGTGATCGACCTGCTCACGCCTTTCGTGCGTGGTGGCAAGGCCGGCCTGTTCGGCGGTGCCGGCCTGGGCAAGACGGTGGTCATCCAGGAACTGATCGCCCGTATCGCCCAGCAGCACGGCGGTTACTCGGTGTTCGCCGGCGTGGGCGAGCGCACCCGTGAGGGTAACGACCTCTGGCTGGAAATGCAGCACGCCAAGATCGGCAACACCGGCAAGAGCGTTATCGACCAGACGGTGATGGTGTTCGGCCAGATGAATGAGCCCCCGGGCTCGCGTCTGCGTGTGGCTCTCTCGGCCCTGACGATGGCTGAGTACTTCCGCGACGAGACCGGCGCTGACACGCTGCTGTTCATCGACAACATCTTCCGCTTCACGCAGGCTGGTTCCGAGGTGTCGGCTCTGCTGGGCCGTATGCCCAGCGCCGTGGGTTACCAGCCCACGCTGGCCACCGAGATGGGCCAGCTCCAGGAGCGTATTACCTCCACCACCCGCGGCGCTATCACCTCGGTGCAGGCGGTGTACGTGCCGGCCGACGACCCGACCGACCCGGCCCCGGCCAATGCCTTCGCTCACCTGGACGCGTTCATCTACCTGGAGCGTTCGATTGCCGCGAAGGGTATCTACCCGGCCGTGGACCCGCTGGCTTCCAGCTCGCGAGCCCTGTCAGCCGACATCGTTGGCGAGGAGCACTACCGCATCGCCCGCAAGGTGCAGGGCATCCTGCAGCGCTACCGCGACCTGCAGGACATCATCGCGATTCTAGGTATCGACGAGCTGTCGGAAGAGGACAAGCTCATCGTTAGCCGCGCCCGCAAGATCGAGCGCTTCTTCAGCCAGCCGTTCTTCGTGGCCGAGCAGTTCACCGGCAAGAAGGGCAACTACACCAAGATCGAGGACACGCTCAAGAGCTTCGACGCCATCGCCAACGGCGAGGCCGACGACCTGCCCGAGCAGGCCTTCCTGTATGTGGGCGGCCTGGACGAGGTCCGCGAGCGCGCCAAGGAACTGGCCGCGGTGTAAGTCACGCAAGATCGACAGCAAATCAAAGACGCCGGCGGAGAATCACCCGCCGGCGTTTTGCATTTGAACCACGGAGCCACGGAGACACAGAGGGGCATAGGTGGAGCGGGCGGGTCCTGCGCCCGCGGGAGGCAGGGTGATCCTCGACGACCGTGTGCTACCTGGGAGCGCGGGCGTCCTCGCCATCACCATTGGGAAATCGTCCCAATCCCAGCAATAACATAGCCCGCTCCAAATCATCCCTCCCGGCATCGGACTTGCTCCATCCATCTGGAGAGGTCGCGCAATGACAGAAGCGAACTCACCAGATAAACGTAACAAGGAGCGACGAAAGCCAACCCGGCGCAAGGGACACGATCCAGGGGAGGAAGACCGCATCGCCTCGCCGGACGAACTCCTCAACCACGGCCCGCACGAGGGTGAGGAAGAGGCGGAAGATGAGGACGACCCCCGGGCCGGCAGCAACGAGCCATCACCGGGCCATCGTCACGACAACGCGTAGAGCAGTTCCACCCACAAAGTGGAGCGGGCGGATCGAAAATCAATGCCGCACCTCATGTCTTCCGTCGCTTGGTCAGGATATCCGCCTGTCGCGTTGGTTCCGGCACGCGGTATTTGCAGCATGCCAGCACGATCCGCCTGGCCGACTCCAGGTCCATGCGGTTGCCGATGCTCACAAACAGCGGTTTCACCCCATTGCGGGTACGCAGCGCGATCCCGACCTGCTTGCCATCCAGCAGAAGTGGTGAGTGGCTGCCGGCCGTGAGGCCCGGTTCCTCGTGCTCGCCGCACAGCCGGCTCTTGGCCACCCCGATGGCGGGTCGGTCCAGCAGCACCCCCAGGTGCGCCGCCAGTCCGCAGTCGCGCGGGTGGGCGATCCCCTGGCCGTCGAACATGATCACCTCCCATGGCTCGCGCAACTCGGCGATCAGTTCCTGCAGGATCGGTCCCTCGCGAAAGGAAAGGAAGTTCGGCACGTAGGGATACTTCACCGGCCGGCGGATCACATGCTGCTCGATGATCCGCTTCTCCGCGACGCTGTAGACCACGGCGGCCGCCTGCGCTGTGTTGCCATCCGCCGTGAACGCGATATCCACCCCTGCCACCAGTGCCGGTATCCCCGCAAACGGCTCGACCTTCACTCGCTTTGCCAGCTCGATCTGCAGCGCAGGCCACTCGGCCGGGATCTTGCCCATCTTCATCGCCGCACCGCCGATGCCGGGCGCGTCGCCGCCGGCTTGATTGCCTTGTCCTTCGCCTGGCGGGTCTGCTTGCCGACCTTCTTCACCACCACATCATCAAACCAGACCTGCCCGGGATGCAGGTAGGCGTAAAGATCCACGCGCAGGTTCTGCACCGGCAGCGAAACATGCTGCGGGTTGAAGTCATCGGTGATGGTCACCCACTCATCCCCAGTCGGCGGCAGCACGGGGAGCTGCCGCCGATAGATCTCGCGGTCCATCATCTCGCCGGTCGGCGAAGCGTAGCGCGTGTATCCCTTCACGAAGATGTGCAGCACCGGCCCGTTGCTCTTGTAGCGAAACTGCAGGCGATAGCGCGTGTCTGGCTCGATGGCGAACGCGTCCGACAGCGCCGCCAGTCCGTTGGTCTCCGCGCACTCCCGCGACAGATTCAGCACCACCGCATTGCCA
>JAKORQ010000322.1 GCA_029777755.1 Planctomycetota bacterium | reverse complement strand
GTTGATCGCCTCACCAGCCACAGGCGGGTGGCCGAGATCATGGTCATCGATCGCCGCACCAGCAGCGACGGCCCGGAGATCGACCTGCTTTTCGTCGAGTACGCCCGCGATGGGCAGGTGGCCGCCAATACCCGCCGCTTCACCATCCACGGCAATGAAGTGCATGTCGATGCCAAGGTGATTCGCTTTCAGCGGGGATTCCTGTACGAGGATGATCCGCTGCGTGGCAGCAGTATCGCCCTGTTCACCCGCATCTATGGCGACAAGACGCCGCCGGAGCATGGAATACCGATCGACGAGCAGGGGGTGGCGCCGGAGGTATATCGTGGCGCCGATCCGCGGGCGGCCGAGTTTGAGGCAAGGCTGTGGAAGGACTTCTGGCGTCTGCTGGAGGATGACGAGTACGCGAAGATGCACGGGGTGCGGATCGCGCAGGGTGAGGGGATCTGGTGGCCGCCGCAGGATGGCAGGCTGTATACATTGTCAATTGCGGCCGACGGGGGCATTGAACTCACCAGCGAACCGGTGAAAGCTATCTACCTTGAAGCCATGAAGCGGCTGGCGCCCACCAACGAGCCGGTGACAGGTGCGGAGGATTGACTACCAAAGGAAACCGGCCGCGGGCGGCGCCTCCAGCGGAGCGGCGAGGAAAACGGATACCGACTCGATGGCAAAGACAGATGTTCAGGACTCTTCCGGCCGAACGTCGCCATGGACGGTACGTCTGACCACCCACCTGGCACTACTGCTGCTTTCCATCGGCTTCCTGGCGCCGCTTGCCTGGATGCTTTCCACCAGCCTCAAAACGCTGGACAAGACGATGGAGTTTCCGCCCACCTTCATCCCCGACCATGTGGAGACATGGACGGTGAACGGCGTGAATACCCCCATACCGCAGAACTATGTCGATGTCCTGACTCACCCGAAGATCGACTTCCCCCGCCTGGCCCGCAACACGCTGGTGATCGCGGCCATGAGCGTGCTGGGGACGACCATCTCCAGCGCCCTGGTGGCATATGGATTTGCCCGCATTCGCTTCCGCGGGAGAGGTTTCCTCTTCGCCCTGATGCTCTCGACGATGATGATTCCGTTCCCGGTGACGATGGTGTCGCTGTTCGGGATTTTTCGCTGGCTGGGTGATGCCACCGGGATAGAGCTGCTCGGCACCACCCGGCCGCTGTGGATACCGGCGTGGTTTGGCAGCGCCTTCAACATCTTCCTGCTGCGACAGTTCTTCATGACCATCCCCGAAGAGCTTTCGGATGCGGCCCGCATCGACGGCTGTAGCGAGATGGGAATCTTCATGCGGATCATCCTCCCGCTGGCCCGGCCGGCGCTGACGGTGGTGGCGCTGTTCACCTTCATGGGAGCGTGGAACGACTTCCTGGGGCCGCTGGTCTACATCCAGAGGCCGGCCCAGTACACGCTGGCATTGGGGCTTCAGACATTCCAGAGTCAGCACGGCGGCACTGAGTGGCATTACCTGATGGCCGCCAGCCTGCTGGTGGTCGCCCCGGTCATCATCCTGTTCTTCCTGGCGCAGAAGACCTTTATCCAGGGCATCGCCACTACCGGCATGAAGGGATAGCTCACAGCCGGCGGCGAAGGATCAGTACCGCGCCGGCCAGCAGCCCCACTCCCGCCAGGCCAAACGGCACAACCAGCGAGACAAATCG
>JAKORQ010000321.1 GCA_029777755.1 Planctomycetota bacterium | reverse complement strand
GATCGAGGGACCCTCGCAGCAGGCTGCCCTGATCCCGTTTGCCATCGGGACAGACATCCTGCCCGAAGGAAGCAGCTTTGGCGGCCTGGCGGTGGTGATGCGGCTGCCGTGGCAGCAGCGCCCGCTGAGCAATGACGAACTGCTCAATGTGCTGTCGATCGCTGAGCAGGCGGGGATTCGCAATGACATCCCCACGCCGGCCGGCCCGCAGGTGGAAGGCACCGAGCCGACCACCGACGTGAGCAAGCTTCTCCCGGCGTTCTTCAATATCTCCTTCCTGAGCGAACGGATGGAGTCCCTGCTGGAGCCGCACCATATCAACAACGGGATCCCCCACGCCGCCTTTGATGCGGAGGGGAACCAGACAATCACGATCCCGTTGCCTCCTGATGCGGCCGAGCATCTGGTAAACAATCGCCGGTTCTACCTGCGTATCGCGGGCAACAGCCCCGGCACGAAGTATGTGGTTGACCCGGATAACTTCGCCATCGTGCTGGCCATGCCCAATGGTCAGGTCGCCGTTCGCAGCCAGAAGCTGGATGAGAGGATGCCTCCGCTGCTGATCATGGGGCGAGTGAACCAAAACGGCCAGCAGCTTGGTGGCAAGAAGGAAGGCACCGGCGCGGTTGGTGTGTTTGCGTTCGAGTGGCCGGCGATGAACATCAACACCGGCCAGGCGGATTTCGAGTTCCGCACGATCGTGGAGCGCGACGCCGACGACATCCGCGACCCGACATTCGCACAGTTCAGGATAGTAAATAACCTGACCGGGATGGTGTCTGACCCGGTGACCGTTCCGGTGGAGTCACGCCGAACGGCGCATTTCAGCTTCCCCTCCGAGTATGTGCAGGGTGGGGACTTTGAGGTGCTGGTTCAACTTCTCAACGACGGGCAGTGGCTGAGCCTTCGCCCCGGTGCGCTGCGGATCTCCAGCGAGAGCCACAGCTTCGGTTTCAACCTGTTCAAGAGCTTCTTCATCCTGTGGCTGTACTCGGTACTGGTGGTGGTGGTCGCCATCTTCTGCTCAACATTCCTCTCCTGGCCGATCGCATTCGTGCTTACGCTGCTGATCCTGCTGGGACATTGGGGCGTGCTGCAGCTTGGCGATCTCGCCAGCCCGGGTGTCGGGCGGCAGATCGTCAGCGACCTGTTCTCCGGCGCGGCGCCTGCTGTTGCGGAGACGCTGAACCGGTCGGTGGAAGGCCTTAGCGCCCTGTTGCGCCTGGTAGCTTCGGTGCTGCCGGACATCTCGCAGTTCGCGGCGATGTCGGACATCGAGCAGGGACTTGCCATCTCGGTGAATCGACTTCTTGATGCCCTGAAGGTGCTGGCGATCTTCGGGCTGTCATTCCTGACATTCTCGTACGTCTTGTTCCGCAACAAGGAGGTCGCTCCGTGAAGCGTGGACGCAGTCTCCTGGTGATAGCACTGATAGTGGCGCTGCTCGCTGCCGCGGGAACGCAGAAGCTGGCGCTGAATAAGCGGCAGAAGCTTTTAAGGACAACTGCGGGAACCTCCTCCACCAGTTCGCTGGCCAACATGGACAGCTACGCCCTGGCCCTGCTGCTGGGTGGCATGCGCGGACCGCTGGTGATGTTCCTGTGGATGGAGAGCGAGTCATCCAAGCAGCAGAAGGACCTGGAAGGCGTCGAGACCCAGATCGAGTGGATCCGCCTGCTCCAGCCGGAGTTCGATACGGTGCACCTGTTCCAGGTCTGGAACAAGGCGTACAACATCTCGGTGCAGATGGCGAGCCTGGCCAACAAGTATTCGGTCATTCTCGACGCCATCCGTTATGCCCAGAGTGTTGAGAAGGAGCGTCCGCACAATCTCAACCTCCTCATGAGCATCGCCAACATCTACCACGACAAGCTCGGTGGCAGTGCTGAGAAGTACTACTATCGCGAGCGAATCCGCGAGGACACCAAGTACCGCGATCCCGTGGGCGCGGAGCGCGTTGCCGGCGCAAGGCCCACGCGGCATGCGTCACTGCTGCAGCCGGACGGCATGATCAAGCCGGAACTGCTGCGCCCAACGCTGCCGGTGGCACAGGACACACCCGAGGCCGACATCTACGATGGGTCGGAACTGCAATTCCTCAAGTCGCACCAGCCGTTCCCATACGGCGTGCCGGTGCAGGCGCTGGCGTACAACTACTTCAAACGCTCACAGGTCCTTCAGCGCACGACCGGCCAGCAGCACATCCAGATCAGTCCCATGGTGGTGGACAGCCGTCCCGCGCTGTGCCTGCGACTGTGGTTTGAGGTGGAGTGGGACCTGGCCAACCGTCAGCAGGCCGAGATGTTCTCCCGGAGCCTGCCAATCGACCGCGTGGCGGCCATCATTGACTCTGTCGACCTGAATCCGCTTTCGCTGACGAAGCAGCAGATCGAGGAACATCGCGAGGAGTATGACCGGGCATTGTATCACCTGTCATACGCGATTCGTCTCATCGACGATGCCGAGGTTGAGTATCGCATGCACCTGGCGGTCCCCGATTACCAGATGCACGTGGATATGTACCGCTCGCACCTGGAGCACCTCGCGGCGTCTCGCTTCCTGCTAACCGGCGATCATGCCATGCTGCAGGCGGCATCGACCGACGACGAGGCGAAGAAGGCCGAGCTCCTGAACAATGCTCGCGAGGCGTATCAGAAGGCGATCCGGAACTACCGCATCGTTCGTCTGCGCTACTACACGGCCGAGCAGTATTACGCCGACCTGTTCCCGCAGGGGATGAATCGCTGGAACCTTGAGAATGCGACCGATACCCAACTCGAGGAACTGGAGAAGGAAGTGGATCGTCGCAACGAAGTGATGGGCTTCGATTACTTCGAGGACGACACGCGCGAGCACAAGGGATACATCGACCACTGCCTGACTAGGCTTTCAATGCTGCCCAACCAGCAAGAGGCGCGATAGGCGCGCAAGTACAAACCTCAAGCGTGAGCCCGGTGACAAAACCGGGCTCTGCCATTTACAGATTTGGGACGATTCCCATAATAGCTGAAGCCTCACGCCGGGTTGTGAGGTGCCACTAATCTTACTTCTTGAGGTTTTACTCTCATGATTGCAGCACTGAGACAGTGTTGGACGCGGGGGCAGCGCTCTGTCATGTCCCTTGCATTATTGGCGGCAGGGGCCGCCGTCGGGCTGAGTTCCCAGCCCGCATTTGCTCAGGATGCCGCCGGGGATGTCGTCCCGGCAGCGGAGGATGCTGTCGCTCATCAAGTTGAGTGGTTTGCTCCTTTCACAAGCACGAACTACGACACGATCGAGAAAGTCGGCCTCATGGCCGTGCTGTTCATCGCCATTCTAGGCCTGCTGTACGCACTTATGCTGGTACGGCAGGTTTTGAATGCCGATAAGGGCACTGCCAAGATGCAGGAGATCGCGAACGCTGTACGCGAAGGCGCCGACGCTTACCTTGGCGCCCAGTTCCGCAAGATCGGGCCGCTGATCCTGATCATCACGGTCCTGCTCTACTTCACGAAGTATGAGTCGCCGGCGTTCGGCTTCGGCCGCGCAGGTGCATTCCTCGTGGGTGCACTGTTCAGCTGGTGCGTGGGTTTCGTCGGCATGCGCCTGGCTACGGCCGGCAACCTGCGCGTGGCCGCCGCGGCCCGTCGCAGCTACGGCGAGGCGCTGCAGCTTGGCTATCGCACCGGCACGATCGCGGGCATGCTCACCGACGGCCTTGGCCTGCTCGGTGGTACCTGCATCTTCCTGATCTACGGTGAGCAGGCATACGAGGCTCTGCTGGGCTTCGGTTTCGGCGGTACGCTGCTGGCCCTGTTCATGCGAGTCGGCGGTGGTATCTACACCAAGGCCGCTGACGTCGGCGCCGACCTGGTCGGCAAGGTTGAGTCGAACATCCCTGAAGACGATCCGCGTAACGCCGCCACCATCGCTGACAACGTCGGCGACAACGTCGGTGACTGCGCCGGTATGGCCGCCGACATTTTCGAGTCATACGAGGTGACCATCGTCGCGGCGATGATCCTGGGTATGGCCAGCTACGGCCACAAGGGCGTTATCTTCCCGCTGCTGGTTCGCGGCATCGGCGTGCTCGCGTCGATCATCTCCACCTACACGGTGCGGGCCGGCGCGGATGACACCTCCGACACTGCCCTGCACAGCGTGCATCGTGGTTT
>JAKORQ010000320.1 GCA_029777755.1 Planctomycetota bacterium | reverse complement strand
GCTCGAACATGGTCATCAGGAACGAGCCGTCACCGTCGATATCGATGACGACCTTGTCCGGCCGACCAATCGCCGCGCCCATCGCCGCTGGCACGCCGTACCCCATCGTGCCCAGGCCTCCCGAGGTAATCATCTGGCGGGGGAAGCGCCAGCGATAGAACTGCGCCGCCCACATCTGGTGCTGGCCGACGCCGGTGGTGATGATCGCATCCCCATTGGTCTGCCGGCAGATCTCCTCGATCACCGCCTGCGGCTTCATGTAGGTCGAGTTATCGAGGTAGTGGAAGGGATAGCGCTTCTTCCAGCCATTGATCTGCGCGAACCATGCGCTGCGATCACGATGCTCGATGTACTTGACCAGCTCCTCGAGCACCAATCGGCAATCACCGACGATCGGCACATCCACATCGACGTTCTTGGCGATCGAACTGGGATCGATGTCGATATGGATGATCTTCGCATGGGGAGCAAAAGTCGCCAGGTTGCCGGTAACGCGGTCATCAAAGCGGGCGCCGACGGCAATCAGGCAGTCACTCTCCTGCACGGCATAGTTGGCGTACGCGCTGCCGTGCATGCCGAGCATGTGCAGCGCCTTGGGATCCAGTTCATCAAACGCACCCAGCCCCAGCAGCGTGGTGGTAACGGGGATGTTGCCCTTGTCCGCCACCTTCCTGAGCGCCAGGTAGGCGCCGGCATGGATGGCTCCGCCGCCGACGTAAAGAACCGGCTTGTTGGCGCGGTTGATCAGCTCGGCCGCCTCCTGGAGCTGCTTCACGTGGCCGGCATGGGTGTAGGCCTCCTTGCGCTTGCACAGGTGAGGGCGAGGCGAGTCATCCACTTCCTCCGGGCAGATGGCGGTGGTAACGTCCTTGGGCAGGTCGACCAGGACAGCGCCAGGCCGGCCGCTGGTTGAGATAAGGAACGCCTCATTAACCACGCGAGGCAGTTCGCGCACATCCTTCACCAGGTAGTTCCACTTGGTGCAGGGCCGGGTGATTCCAGTCACGTCAGCTTCCTGGAAGGCATCATTACCGATGGCCTTGGTAGCAACCTGGCCGGAAAAGCAGATGAGAGGGATTGAGTCCATCTGCGCGGTGGCCAGCGGCGTGACCATGTTGGTGGCACCCGGGCCGGAGGTAACGATGGCAATGCCGGGCTTGCCGGTGGCGCGTGCGTAGCCATCGGCGGCATGGCCGGCGCCCTGCTCGTGGCGGGTGAGGAAGAACTTGGCTGGGGTCTTATACAGCGCGTCAAACACCGGCAGGATGGCGCCCCCGGGATACCCGAACATTACCTCGACCTTGTGTCGCTCGATCAGCAGTTCATGGAGGATCTGGGCACCGGTCTTGCCCTTGAAACGGGCGTTGGATTTGACACTGATCTGAGGCTCCTGAGCCTTTGCCGGCTTGGGTCTACATGTTGCGCTGCTCATATTGATCTCACTGTTATGGCAAGAACGGCCGAAATTACCGGAATCCGACTGCCTGTTCACAAATTGTACGAGGAAGAAGAAACGATCGTGCTTTCACAGACGCGAAAGCGATGGGGTGGGCCGGTCGATGGTCGCTACTCACCCGCTGTGAGCGCCACGGCATCGGTGCCGGCCTATCGTACGACGACCTTAAGTCGAAGAGCGAGACTAATCATGGTGAAGCATGATAGCTGATACCGGCCAAGACCGTCAAACGCTTCGGGCATGTTTTTTCATGTTCAAGGGTGTGATATCCAAATAAGATGAGTATGCCCTGATTGATAATGCGGGCGTGGGACTGATAGAGTCTGGTAAGCGCGGGGGGGGCATGTGGCAAACTGGGAGGAATTGCCATGCAAAGCAAACGTTCAGTCTTCGGGCAAGTGGTCTTCGCCCTGGCGCTTCTGATCGCCATCGCCCTCACCGTCGTCGGAATCATCTACTTCCTCCGCTCCCAGAACTATGGCCCCCTGCTCGCCGGCGTTGTTTCCGTGATCATCACGCTGGTCGCCTACGGGGTCTGCTCACAGATAGTCAGGGCATCGCAGGAATGGAACGACACCTGGCAGGAGTTCTCCGGCCTGGTTAACGAGCGGCTGCAGCAGTTCTCAGTGATGCTCAACCTGATCAGTGAACAGCAGCTTATCTCCGAGCGGGCCAAGTCGATTGCGTTTCGCGACAAGGATCGCGATGCCCTCAATCGCGCCATTCGCGAGGAGATCGCTAAGGGAGAGTATGACGCCGCCCTTCTGCTGCTCAATGATGCGGAGAGCACCTTCGGCTACAAGCAGGAGGCCGACCAGATGCGGGCTGAGATCGCATCCCTGCGCGACTCGGGCATCCGCAAGGAGGTCGCTGAGGCCATCTCTGAGATTGAGCGTGAGATCTCGGCCGAGCGCTGGGATGAAGCGTTGGCGCTTGCGGAAAAGACGGCCGCCCAGTATCCCGGCCACGAACTGACCGTAAACCTCCCCGACCAGATACGAGACCGCAAGAACTCGGTGAAGCAGCAGTTGCTGGCCCGCTGGCGTGATGCGGTTGCCCGCAAGGATGTTGACCTGAGCGTGCAGTTGCTCCGGGCGCTGGACATCTACGTGACGCCGGAGGAAGTAGCGCAGCTAAAGGATGGCGCACTGGAGATATTCAAGCTCCGCATCGAGAATCTGCGCGAGCGCTTCACCAACGCCGTGCACGAGAAGAAGTGGGCGGATGCCCAGCAGATCGGGCACGACATCATCGAGGAATTCCCCACCAGCAAGCTCGCCCAGGAAGTTCGCGAGATGCTGCCCATGCTGGAGGAGCGGGAGCGCGAGGAAAGCGTGCCGGCCCATACGTGAGGAAGGCGGTCAGCTTCCCAGCAGGCGTTTGCGTGCGTTGTTGAACTCCTCCTCTGTCAGCACGCCATGGTCCTTGAGGGACATCAGTTTCTCGAGCTGGGCAAGCTGCGCCGGCGTCGGGGGCTTCTCTTTCGCGGCCACCGCCTTGCGCGAGCGCTCGGCCGGACCTGCCTCGCTCTTCTCAGATTTGCCTGGCGCGACAGCGGTCCTCGCGGCTTGCGCCTTTCTCTGTGCGGTAACCGACACCGGCGGCGGAGGCGCCTGAACGGCAGCCGGCTCGGCACTGGCGTCTGATTTCTCCTTCGGCCCTTCTGCCAGGCGCTCATGGGCGTTCTTCATCAGGTTTCGCAGCGCCATCAGCAGCGTCTCCGGCTCGAGGTAGCTCTTGGGCGGCCGGAAGTAGACGGTTGATTCATCGACTAAGCGCAACGTACCTGGCGCGCCGGTAAGCCCCTGCTGGGCGGCGGCGGCATCGCGCACCTTCAGAACAACGTCCGGGTCGTGCTTGATGATGCTGTCGACGCCAAAGTGCCCTGCCAACAGGCGCAGCTCGGTGAGAGCAAACAGCACCATCACCGCCCGCGGCGCCGGACCGAAAGCGTCCTCGATATCCTTGCGCAGCTGCTCTATCGACTCCAGGTCGGTGCAGCGCGAGATCCGGCGATACACATCCAGTCGCTGGTTGTCGTTCTCGATGTATGTGCGCGGAATCGTGGCGCTCACGCCAATCTCCACGTGCGCCTCGGGGCAGATTGGCTTGGGCTCGTTCTTGAGCTGCCGCGTGGCCTCTTCCAGGAGCTGGCAGTACATCTCATACCCGACGGCCGCGATGTGGCCTGACTGTTCAGGACCGAGGATGTTGCCGGTACCGCGGATCTCCAGGTCGCGCATGGCGATCTTGAAGCCGGCGCCCAGGTGCGAGTACTCCTCGATCGCCTTGAGCCGCTTGGCTGCCACCGGCGTGACCGGCCGATCCGGCGGCAGCACCAGATAGCAGTACGCGCGGTGCTTGTATCGTCCGACGCGTCCGCGTAGCTGGTGGAGCTGCGAAAGCCCGAATCGGTCCGCCTCGTTGATGAACATCGTGTTGACGTTCGGGATGTCCAGGCCAGACTCGATGATGGTAGTGGCAACCAGTATGTCCGCCTCGTGACGCACGAATGAGAGCATGACCCGCTCCAACTCCCCTTCGCGCATCTGCCCGTGCCCGACAAGGATGCGGGCGTCAGGCACCAGCGACTGCAACTGCTCGGCCACGCTCATGATGTCATGCACGCGGTTGTGCACGAAGTAAACCTGTCCCTCGCGGGCCAGCTCGCGCTGGATGGCGTTTTTCACCCGCTCGGCGTCAAAGGGCATGATCTCAGTGACGATGCTGCGACGATCCTGCGGCGCGGTGGTAAGCGAGCTGATGTCGCGGATGCCCAGCAGGCTCATGTGAAGTGTTCGCGGGATTGGCGTGGCCGACATGGTTAGTACGTCCACCTCCGCACGAAGCTGCTTGAGACGTTCCTTGTGGACTACGCCGAAGCGCTGCTCCTCGTCGATGATGACCAGTCCCAGGTCGGCGAACTGGATGTCCTTCGACAGCAGCCGATGAGTGCCGATTATGATGTCGATCCTTCCAAGCTGTAGCGCCTTCTTGATCTCCCGCTGCTGCTTGGCGGTCTTGAAGCGGCTGATGCTCTCGATCTTGAACGGATAGTTCACCATGCGCTCGGTGAAGATGCGATAGTGCTGCTCAGCCAGCACCGTGGTGGGAACCAGCACCGCCACCTGCTTGCCGTATTCCACTGCCTTGAAGGCAGCGCGCATCGCCATCTCGGTCTTGCCATAGCCCACGTCGCCGCAGAGGAGCCTATCCATCGGCCGGGGCTTCTGCATGTCACTCTTGATCTCGATCGCCGAGGTAACCTGATCTGGCGTGGGAGTGTAGGGAAACTCCGCCTCAAACTCCTGCTGCCACTGTGTATCGGGTGGATAGGCGGTACCGGGCTTGGCCTCGCGGGCAGCTTGGATCTCCAGCATCTCCGCAGCAAGGTCCATCACCGCCTCGGAGACCTTCTGCTTCTGCTTTTCCCACTGCCCGGATCCCAGGCGCGACAACTGCGGATGCCCGTGGAACCCGCCGATGTACTTTTGCACCAGGTTCACACGGCTGACCGGCACGTGCAGAGAGGCGTTGTCCGCAAAGCGCAGGACCAGCATTTCCTCGCTGCGGCCATCGCGGTTTACCGTCTGGATGCCCATGAAGCGAGCGATGCCATGGGCCACGTGAACCACATAGTCGCCGGCCTTGAGGTCGAGGAAGGAATCAACCGGCCGCGATTCGATCACGCGCTTCAGCCGCCGCCTGACGTGGTAGCGGTTGAACAGCTCGTGATGCCCCAGCATCGCCAGCGGCGCTTCCTGCTCGTCGTCCCAGACAAAGCCGCGATGCAGGTAGCCCAGCGAGATCTCAATCTGCCTGCTCAGCCCCGGCGAGTGTTGCTCCAGCATCTCGCTGAAGCGCATCATCTCCCCCTCGTTCTCGCAGAAGATGCTGACGCTGTGCGTTCGCGAAAGCTCGGCGAGTTCTCCAATCGCCTTGCTGGCTTCCGTCTCGAACT
>JAKORQ010000319.1 GCA_029777755.1 Planctomycetota bacterium | reverse complement strand
GACGTTGCCCGGCACCAGGCGATCCACGATCAGCCGCAGCACCAGATAGCCGAACCCGAATAGGCCAACCAATGCAACCGCGTGCGCAAAACGGGGGATGCTGGAGCCAAGGAGAAGCTCGGCGATCTGCTCGTGATAGGAGACGGCCAGCAGTGCCGCGAGGATCGCCAGCGTGGCCGATATCATCGCGCTGAACAACCCCTGCATATAGTGGAAGAAGGCTATCCCAGCTGCCAGAACAAGAATAATGATACCGAAAATCATGGACTAACCCTTCCGATCGGTTATTGCCCGGGATTCTGACGCGTAGGACGCTGTTGCGGAGGCTGTTGCTGAGCCACTCGCGATCCGGAACTGGAGGAAGTAAAGGTCCCTGTGCCCGAGCCGGCGTCACTACGGGCGACACGAGGATCATGCTCCTGCCCACGCATGGCCCGCAACACCTCCTGGATGCTGGTTTCGCCCTGCTCAACCAGGGCAAGCGCCTGCTCCTGCACGAATCGCCCGCGCATCTTGCGGAACAGCCCGCGCAGTTGATTGACGGAGCTGTTCTGAAGGATCGCCTGGCGCATCTCGTCGTTCACGTCCATGACCTCGTAGACGCCGATTCGGCCGCGATACCTCATCTCCGCACAGAAGGTGCAGACCACCGGGTTACCCTTCTGGTCCACCATCGGCTGCGTGCGGGCTTGGTAGAACTGCTGTACCCGGCCATGATCCAGGTTCAGCTTGCGGAGCGTCTCTGGATCAGGCTGATACGGCTGCTTACAGGCGGCGCACAGCCGACGAACCAGCCGGCCGGCAACCACCATCCGCAGGTTCTTCACCGCCAGTTCATCATCCCCGACAAGTTGGCGCCATTCATTGATGGCATCAATGGCGCTGGGCGAATGCATGCCGATGTACACGCGGCGGCCGGTGCCGGCAAATGCAATCAGTTCTCGCAGCGTCTTGGGATTCTGCACGGCCGGCATGAGGATGGCGTCCGGCTCCTGCGAGACAACCCACTGCGCCGTCTGCAATTCATCGGCCGGGGTCGCGGAGCGGGCCAGCTTGTTCTGTGTGATACCCTCAAGGTCGTCTTCCGGCTCGCGCTCGATGGATTGAATGTGGGTGAGGAATGCGTCGTGCTTGCGGATCATCGCGTAACAGAGTGTCGTGTGGCCCTGCCCACGCGGAACTGCCAGCAGCACGACACCGTCCGGCTCTTTCACTGCCGCATCGATTCGCTCCAGCTGCTCCTCGGTGAAGCCCATTTCCTCGAGCTTCAGTTCGTGGCGATGCTTGGCATCGACCATGATCCGCAGAGATTCGCCTGCCGCACTGCCGGCGGTGTGCACCTGCAATTCGTGGCGTTGCCCATCGATCGTCGCATGCATCACGCCGGTCTGCGGCTTGCGTTTCTCCTGGAGATCAAGATTTGCCAGCGTCTTAAGGATGGTGATCGCACCGGCGGCCCCCGGACGGTTGAACTGGGCGCCGCTGTACACCACGCCATCAACCCAGTATTGAGTCAGCATTGCCCCCTCGATGGGAGCCAGCTCGATCCGCTCCGCACGGCGACGCAGCGGATCGGTAAGCATCGCCTGCAGCACGTCATACGCCTGGCGCTCAGGCGACTCATCCTCGGGCGCCTGCATCACCCGGCCATCCTTGGTCGCCAGCATGACCAGACCCGGCGTCTCCTTAACGCGTTTCTTGTCGCCCGCCTTGAAGATGCGAAGGTTCTTCAGGTCATCGATCAGGTCTTTCGTCCCTACCTTCTGATGGCGCATACCAAGGTAGGCGGCGAAGGAACCGATGAAGATCACCAGATATATTGGGATAGCGACCCATATCCCCAAGGGCAGCATCAGGAACAGGATCATCCCCAGGACGTAGGCGCCGACCATTATGCAGTTGATGATCTCACGCGGAAGGTGAGCAGCGGGCGCGTCCTTATCTATCCATGTCAACAGACGCCACCACAACAGGGTAATTAAGAGTAGAGGTATAACCTTGTAGCCGCTGATGTACCCACCCACGGGCACCATCTGCAGCAGGACGTGTAAGTCCATTGCGCCTCTCCTTCTACGCGTGCTTAAACAGGCTGCGCTCATTGTATTGCCGGCGTCTGCTTACGCAATGCTAAGAGTCGAGTGTAACTGCATTTGGGACGCGAGCCTCAATCGGCAATTATCCGAATGATTTCGCGCGTGCGCCGGCGCAAGTGGCCGCTAAGCGTCTTGAAGACTTCGCCGCTTCCAATATGATCTGCCCGGTTTTCTCACGGTTTCCATTTACCAGAAGGATGTTCTCTTATGGCAGCCAAACTTGTCGGAAACGCGGTTGTCGGCCAGTCCGGTGGCCCTACCGCAGTCATCAACCAGTCACTGGTCGGCGTCATTCTCCAGGCCCAGAAGTCTGACCATATCCAGGAGCTCCTGGGCGCCAAGCATGGCGTCCGCGGCATCATCAATGATGATTACTATCGCCTGAAAGGCGCGCCGGTCGAGCTGCTGGAGCGGATAGCTCTTACCCCCTCCTCGGCGCTGGGCTCCTCACGCGACAAGCCCGATGAGGAGTACTGCAAGAAGATCCTGGCCAACTTCAAGAAGAACAACGTCCGCTTCTTCTTCTATATTGGCGGCAACGACTCGGCCGACACCGCGCGCATCGTGAATGACATGGCCACCAAGGAAGGCTATGAGATGCGCTGCTACCACATCCCGAAGACCATCGACAACGACCTGCGCGTGCACGACCACACCCCCGGCTACGGCTCGGCGGCCAAGTTCGTGGCGTCCGCCTTCATCGGCGACAACTACGACAACCGCAGCCTGCCCGGCATCAAGATCAACGTGGTGATGGGTCGCCATGCCGGCTGGCTGACCGCCTCCAGCACGCTCGCCCGCAAGTATGAGAACGACGGTCCGCACCTCGTCTACGTGCCTGAGGCTCCGCTGACCGAGGACAAGCTGCTGGCCGACGTCGATCGCGTCTACTCCAAGCTGGGACGCTGCATCATCGCCGTATCCGAGGGCATCAGCGTGCCGGAGAAGAACGCCAAGGGTCACTACATTTCCTGGGCCGAGAAGATGTCGGAGAATCTCGAGCGCGACAGCCACGGCAACGTGCAGCTCTCGGGCTCCGGCGCCCTGGGCGACTACATCGCTCAGCTCATCACCAGGAAGCTGCGTAACCCCTCCGGCAAGAAGCTCCGCGTGCGTGCCGATACTCTCGGCTACCTGCAGCGCAGCTTCCCCGGCTACATCTCGAAGGTGGATGCGGCCGAGGCTCGCGAGGTCGGTCGACTGGCCGTCGAGTATTCGGCCCAGGCCGGTACCGAAGGTTCGTCGGTCTACATGACTCGCGTCCCTGGCAACGAGTACAAGGTGACATACGACATCACCCCCATCCACAATGTCGCTCGCGAGACCAAGGATCTCCCGGCCGAGTGGGTGGTCGATGGCTGCGACATCAGCGAGAAGTACCTTGAGTACGCTCGTCCGCTGGTCGGCGAGCTGCCCCAGGTGGGCACCTTCGATGAACTGAAGTAGTTCAGCCAGGATAGAGCTGGATCAGTAAACAAGGGCGACTCCCGTAGACGGGGTCGCCCTTGCTGCTTTCTGGGTCATGGTTGACTTCGCATGCTCACTCCATAGCCGCAGATCCAGCCTGTACAGAATTGGCCGATTCACTCGCCGTGGCACAGCCTCTGCAACCAGTCCACCGGGCACACGGAGGCGAAGTGAGTCTGATGGCCAGGAAGAAAAAGCAACCCGATAAAAAGAAGCACGGCAAGGTCGGCAGCGACCCTGAGGCGCTAAAGGAGATTGGCGGTGAGGGAGACTTCGGCATCCCCGCCGGCAAGAGCGGACCCGACCGTGACTATGTCTCAGGGAACGTACGTGCCAGCGACCGCGGCGCAAGTCAGCCAGGCAGCCAGGAATTCACCGGGGATCGCACCCATGGCGCAGGCGGGAAAGCAAGTGGAGTGGGGTCAAGTTCCGGCGGGGATCTCGATACTGACTTTATCGGCGTAGGTACCGAAGGCAGCGGCCTGGCGGCCAATCCGCCCGACAAGCATCGCCCCGGCCCCGACGACTCCGACGGCTCACCGGGCGAGATGGGCAGCGGGCCTTCCCAAGGGGACAATCCGCCAAAGGATGTGGGCAAAGTTGGCGGTCCGCGCCCGGTCTACCGCTCCATGGCGAAGGCCCATTCCGACAACGCCGAACCAGGGGCAAGCGATACCTCCGCCAATCCGCAGCAGCGCGAAGAAGATTCATTCCGTGGGGAGGTTTCCTCTGGGGAAGCACGCGGCGAAGACCAGGATCCCGACCAATCCACGGAGGACACCTGAAGTTGAGCTCGAATGGTCATTCTGACCGGCCAAGGGAAGTGATGTCTATCTGCCAGGTCAAACAGGCGATTTTCAGCATCCCAGGCGGATCTCTCAGCGGCGGCCGAATCCCGCGTGAGGCGGCCCTCGCAACCGGGCCACCGCCGTCATCGAACACTTTTCAAATACGCAACAGGCATTAGCGCACGAGTTTGAGGAGGAAGCCATGAACAAGCACAGACGAAAGATTCACAGGGCCGCCATCGCAGCGATATCAACGCTGGTGATCGTCGGCTGCAGTCACAGTGACTATGACTACACGGCCGCCGACGATCGCATCGGCAGCCGTTACGAATCGGATGTCTCAAGCACCCGCATCGATGCGGATATCCAGGCAAGGCCCGCTGGCTCGAGCATCAGCGGACAGGCCAGCGATTCTCTGGGAACATCCTCGGTCAAGAGCAGCGGGACAAGCTCCGGGGTTACCGGCTCGTCTTCATCGGCTGATGTAGATGTTCAGGCTCAGCCGTCCGGATCGACTCTGTCGCCCAGCGGCACAGGAGTATCGGGGAGCAGTTCACAAACTGATGTAAACATTCGCGGCACCGGCCAGACATCGGCGCCGGGATCATCGGCCGGATCCAGCTCAAGCACTGACGTCAATGTCGGCACGACGCCCGGCCAGCGCAGCACCGGG
>JAKORQ010000318.1 GCA_029777755.1 Planctomycetota bacterium | reverse complement strand
CAAAGCTGGCCTTCATCCGGGCGAAGAACATCACCATCGAGTTCATCGAGCCGGTGGGCGAAGGCAGCGTCTGGATGGAGCACCTGAAGAAGCACGGCCCCAGCGTCCACCACATCGCCTTCGAGACAAACGACATGCAGAAGACGATTGACTCGCTGGGCCTGCCCGTCTCTCAGAAAGGTGACTACACCGGCGGGTGCTACAGCTACCTCCGAGGCGAAAAACTGCTGGGAGTAGACATCGAGCTGCTGCAGAACAATAAGTGACGCGACCGGAGCAGCAGCAATAAGTGTAGCTGGAACCACAGATAAACACGGATTCACACAGATCTCCTTACGATTCTCATCATTTTGCTCGATGAGGATCGGGGGTGATCGGCTGCTGTAGTTGACGTCTTGGCATGCCTGTACTGAAGCATGGTGCGGCAACTCGATCTAGATCGCATTCTACAGACCAGGCATCCCGTCAGGTCAGCTCCTGTTACGTCAGCCTAAGAATCGCGCCACAATAAACGATGATTTCCAGAGCAATTGCGTGCATATATGTTCATCCGTGTCCCATCTCAGAGCGTAGGGCGACGCATCGACTCCGCCTATAATCGCTGCGCACCCGTCTTGAGGAAGGAGATCACATGGAATACCGCCATCTTGGCCGCAGTGGTTTGAAGGTTAGCCCGCTTTGCCTGGGGACGATGAACTTCGGGCCGTACACTTCGGAGGCAGACAGCTTTGCCATCATGGACAAAGCGTTGGAGTTGGGGATCAATTTCTTCGACACGGCCGACGTGTATGGGTGGAAACGCGGCGAGGGGATCACCGAGTCGATCATTGGCCGGTGGTTTACCCAGGGTGGCGGGCGGCGCGAGCGGGTTATCCTGGCGACCAAGGTGTTTGGCGACATGGATCTCCCGGATCGGCCGGATGTGAATTTTGCTCGCGGGCTGTCCGCATCCAAGATCATTCGCGCCTGCGAGAGAAGCCTTAAGCGGCTGCAGACCGATTACATCGACCTGTACCAGATGCACCACATCGATCGCACTGTCCCGGTCGAAGAGGTATGGGGCGCATTTGACGTGCTGATCAAACAGGGCAAAGTCCATTACGTCGGCTCCAGCAATTTCGCCGGCTGGGACATCGCCACCTACAACCAGGTAGCCAGGCAGCAGAACATGCTGGGGCTGATCAGCGAACAGAGTGTGTACAACCTCGACAATCGCATGGTTGAGCTGGAGGTGGTGCCGGCCTGCCGGCACTATGGCGTGGGCATCATCCCCTGGAGCCCGCTGGCGGGCGGATTGCTGGCCGGGGCACTGGAGAAGCAGGAGAAGGGCCGCCGCAGCACCGAGCAGTTCCAGAAGAATGTCGAGAAGAAGCGCGACAAGCTCCAGCGCTACGAGGACCTGTGCCGCCAGATCGGCGAAAGCCCGGCCAATGTCGGCCTGGCATGGCTGCTGTGCAACCCGGTGGTCACCGCGCCGATCATCGGCCCGCGCACCATGGAGCAGCTCACCGGCGCGATCAGGGTACCGGACATCAAGCTGTCACAAGAGGTTATCCAGAAGCTGGACGAGATCTTCCCCGGCCCCGGCGGCGAAGCGCCAAAGGCATACGCCTGGTAGCGGCATGGCGCCTGGCAACAACCTGTGAGCTCCAATCGGATTGCACGTAAGGCGCAATTGAGTCTAATTGTTGCCATGGTAGAGCAACTATCTTCGCTGGCATACGTGATGATCCTGGCATGCCTTGCATCGGTCGCCTGGGCGGCATCCCCGGCCATCCCGGCGCGGGTACATGAGGTAGTGGAGCTGGAATTTGCCGGCCCGGAGTTCGGCCCCGCCGACAAGCCGGCGGTGGATGTCGAGCTGACGGCCGACTTTACGCACGAATCCGGCCAGCAGTATCGCATCCACGGCTTCTGGAATGGTGACGGCAAGGGCGGCTCGCGCGGCGGGGTGTTCAAGGTGCGCTTCTGCCCCACGCTGCCGGGAACATGGACGCTCGCCCGCGTCAGTTCAAATAGTGAGCAACTCAACGGGCAGCGACAGGGCCAGACCATCGCCGCGACAGCGGCCGGCCTGAAGGGTTTCTGGCGGCCCGGCGGTGTGGGCAATCGCTGGTGGGTGCGCGATGATGGCAGTTTCCCCTACATCGTCGGCAACACGCACTATGTGTTCCTCTCCCGGCCCAACGGCAAGGAACAGACGATCGAGAATATCCGCGCCGACATCGATGCCAACGCCCCCTACTTCAACAAGATCCGCATGCTGATGAAGGCATTCCCGGATCCCAACGGCAGCACCGAGGCATCAGCCTTCTTCACCCCCGACGGCAAGCCAACCAACAACGAGGGATCCGATCCCAACGAAGTTCGTCCAAACCCGGCGTTTTACCATCGCGTGGACGCGGCCGTGCAGCACGGGTTCGAGCGTGACATGATCATCGACCTGATCCTCGGCACCACGCAGCACAACTAGGAGAAGATGGCGCGCACGAGCACCTACCTGCGCTACATCGCCGCTCGCTACGGGGCATATCCCAACGTCTGGCTGACGCTGGCCAACGAGTACAGTGACCAGTACGACGATGCCCAGGTGGTCGAGATCGGCACCACGCTGCGGAGCTTGCTGCCCTATCCCACGCCCCTCTCGATCCATGACTGGCATGGCCCGTGGAACCGCGGCAGAAGTGGAATGACCGGCATCAACGGCGACTGGTGCACGCACTCGATCCGCCAAGGCAAGATGCCCAAGCACCCGGAAGTCTCCGACATGCACCTGTGTGCCGATGGCATCATGCAGGACTACGCCAACAACCTCGGCAAGCCGACGATGAATGATGAGAACGGCTACTACGGCGAGGAGGCGACGGCCGAGGATGTGATCGAGGGCGTGCTGGGCACGTTCATCGGCGGCGGTTATGGAACCACCGGCTATCGCACCACCGGTATCATGAAGGGCCCCTACTATTGGGGCTTTGCCATCAACGCCGAGAACATCTCCGACCACCCGGTCGTGCATATGCTCGGCTACCTGCGCGAGAAGGTTGATGCCAACGTGCGTTTCTGGGAGATGACGCCGGTTGGCAAGGCCAGCAACTCAATCTTCGCCGGCGCGCACGACAACTTCCGCGCCATGCACGCGGAAGGCAGGCAGTACCTGCTGGCGTCCGACAGGGCGCATGAGGGTATCACGGCGAATCTGCCCGCTGGCAAGTGGAAGATCGTGCAGTGGGACCTGGTGAAGCGCACCGAGACTGTGTTGAGCGAGGATGCACAGGGAAGCTTCGCCTTCTCCACGCCCTCCTCGCGGGCAGCGCTGACTTTCATCACGGCCGCCCAGTGAACGTGATGAAGGTCAGGGAACTTCCAGTGTCGGCGGCATGCCTTCGCGATCCTCCGGCAGCCAGCGAATGATCTTGCGATGGGGCGCGATGGCGGCGCGCCCCAGCAGCATCGCCTCCCAGACGGTTCCACGCGGGCCGCCGGCCGTGTCGCCATTGTTGATGGGTGTGCGATGGGCAATGAGGTGACTGGCCAACCCTTTAACGAACTCCAGCGCATCTCCCACACCCAGCACCGGCTGGTTGAACGCCACTTCCTGGTCCGGCAGTTCCAGTTGGGCAAGTCCGACGCTGTCGGCCAGCGCCCAGCCACCGGGCAGGACAAAGCTGCGGGCATTGATCAGCAGTTCAACCGGGGGGATCCCATTGGCGCTGGAGCGCTGGCGTATCGCGCGTACATCCTCGGCACTGCGTAGAACCTCCGCCCGTGGGTTAAACAGGACGGCCCCGCGAATCTCCGATAGGAATCGCTCCGCCAGGTCCAGTAGCGCGATAAAGCTTTGGATTCGGCCAGCGCCGGGTTGGGGCGGCACGCGAAACAGCACATACTCCTCATGTCGCTCGGCAGCGAGGATGGCCGAAGCCTCGCCGTGATGCTGCTCGATGGCTCGCTTAAGGCACCACGGGTCGCCGATGAGCCGCTCACTCACCTGCTGGTCTGAGTAGGCCGGCGAATCCGGGTCGAGGTTCTCCCCCGGCGAATCGCGCCACCGCTCGCGGAAATGATCGACCTGTATAGTCGTCTGGCAGCAGTGACACAGTAGCGATAGCGACGGCCTGATCGGCAGGCCGTGCTTGCCCTCGCGCAAGTCGGCACTGTCGCCGAGCAGACGCCGCAATTGCTCGCCCTTCAGTTCACCGCGCATGAGCACGGCGATCATCCATGGCCGATCTTCCATCAGCCCTCCCCGGTATTCGCAACCCCTGTTAAGGATGTTACGCCGCCAGCACGTACAAATGACGGGCTACCGGAAGAATTCAGCCCGACCTCCGTCCAGCCGGCCAAAGCGAGCTGCGCCATGGCAGAATCGCGGATGTATCCATATCATTCGGGCAAGACATGACCAGCGAAACTCTGCCTTTGTTGTTTGAGATATCCAAGCCCCCGGCCCGCGCGACGCACCTGCCGGAGTCGGACGTGCCGCACGTCGCCATGGACGCCAATTTCGCGGCCAGCGAGCCGTTGCCGCTGCCTTCAGTAGGGTACCTGGATCTCATCCGCCATTACACCCGCCTGGCACAGCGGAACTTCTCCGTGGATGGCAATTTCTATCCGCTGGGTTCCTGCACGATGAAGGCCAATCCCAAGGTCAACGAGTGGGCCGCAGGACTGTCGGGATTTGCGAATCTGCATCCGCATTCCGACCCCGCCGACTGCCAGGGCGCGCTGGAACTGCTGTATCACCTGCGCATCTTCCTGGCGGAGATTGCCGGGCTCGATGAGGTCTCTCTGCAGCCCTGTGCCGGCGCCCATGGCGAATGGACCAGCCTGAAGGTCATCCGTGCATACTTCGCCGACCATGGTCAGCCGCAACGCCGCGTGGTTCTCGCCCCCGATACCGCCCACGGCACCAACCCCGCGAGCTGCGCGATGTGCGGGGCCAACGTGGTGACTATCAAGTCGCTGCCCAATGGATTGACCGACCTTGAGGATCTCAAGCGGCACCTGAATGACCAGACGGCCGCGGTCATGGTCACCAACCCCAACACGGTGGGCAAGTTTGACGCCCACATCGCGGAGATGGCGAAGCTGATCCACGACGCGGGCGCGTTCCTCTATCTCGACGGGGCAAACATGAATGCCATCCTCGGGATCACCCGGCCGGGAGATTTCGGGGCCGACATCATGCACTTCAACACGCACAAGACCTTCTCCACGCCGCACGGCTGCGGCGGCCCGGGCGCCGGCCCCATCGCCGTGCGGAAGGAGCTTGCCCCCTATCTGCCCGTACCGCAGGTGGTGAAGAACGCTGATGGCAGCTATTCGCTGGACACCAATCGCCCCAAGGCGATAGGCAAGGTGCGCTCATTCGTCGGCCAGTTCGGAGTTCTGCTGCGCGCTTACACCTACATCCGTGCCTGCGGCCCGGATGGCCTGCGAAATGTCTCCGAGACAGCCATCCTTTGCGCCAACTACCTCGCCCAGAAGCTCAAGCATGTATACCCGCTGCCGTTTGGCCCGAAGGGTGATGCACCGATGGCCGCCGATCCATGCGCACACGAGTTCATCACCGTACCGCAGGAGATAATCGACGCGGGCGTGAGCATCATGGACCTTGCCAAGGGCCTGATCGATCGCGGTTTCCATCCGCCGACCGTGCATTTCCCGGTAGCCAACTGCCTGATGATCGAGCCAACTGAAACCGAGAGCCTGGACACCCTCGAGGCGTTCATCGCCGCCATGCTGGAACTGGCGGACCTGGCCAAGCACGACCCGCAACAATTGAAGGACGCCCCCGAGCGAACGCCAGTCCGCCGCCTGGACGAGGTCCTGGCAGCAAGAAAGCCGATCCTCAAGGCGAAATAGGCCTGTTGATTGTTGGAAATCGGGATCACCCCTCAAGGTGGTGTGCGAGTTCTGTTTCGGGGGCGCATGCGCTGATCTTGCGCCGCATATGTGGCCAACCCCCATCTTTGCCGTATGCAGCATGATCTGCTATCCTCCCCGGCCTGTTCGCTGCGAGGAATAAACATGCCCAATCTTGTTAACATCAAGCGTGCCCTGATCTCGGTTTCTGACAAAGCCAACCTTGGCCCGTTCGCCAAAGCACTGGCCCAGGAGTTTGGCATTCAGCTTATCTCTACCGGGGGGACGGCCAAGTTCCTCCGCGAACAGGGGCTTGATGTTACCGATGTGTCGGCCGTCACCGGCTTCCCGGAGATGATGGATGGCCGGGTGAAGACACTGCACCCAAAGGTGCATGGCGGCCTGCTGGCTTTGCGCGACAACCCGGAGCATGTCTCGGCCATGCAGCAGCACGGCATCGAACCGATCGACCTGGTCGTCATCAACCTCTATCCCTTCCGCCAGACTATCGCGAAGCCTGGCGTGCAGTTTGAAGAGGCGATCGAGAACATCGACATCGGCGGGCCCTCAATGGTGCGCTCCGCCTCCAAGAATCACGCATTTGTCCTGATCGTCACCAATCCCAATGACTATGACGCGGTGCTGGATGAACTGCGGGCCAACAAGGGCGCCAGCAGCTACAGCACCCGCCTGAAGATGGCGCAGAAGGCATTCGCCCACACGGCCGAGTATGACGCGGCCATCGCCAATTACCTCCAGCAACAGATCGCCGCCAGACAGCCCTCGACCGACGATGCCCTGCCAGAGAGCATCGTCATCTCACTGCGCAAGAAGCAGGATCTCCGCTACGGCGAGAACCCGCACCAGAAGGCCGCGCTCTACGTCGGGGACCAGCCGAAGGAAGCATCCGTCGCCTTCGCAAAGCAGCATCACGGCAAGGAACTGTCTTACATCAACCTGCTGGATGCCGACGCCGCCCTGACGGCCGCCCGTGAACTGCCGACCCCGGCCGCCTGCATCGTGAAGCACGCCACACCGTGTGGCTTCGCCACCGCCGGCGACCTGGTGACGGCATTCAAGAAGACCTATGCCGGAGATCCAGTGGCGGCATTTGGCGGCATCATCGCCCTGAACCGCCGGGTGGACCTGGCCACAGCACAGGCCATGACCAGCGCCGAGGGCGGCAAGTGGTTCCTCGAGGTGATGGTCGCCCCCGGCTATGACGATGACGCCCTGGAACTGCTGAAGAACCGCTGGAAGAACGTCCGCATCCTTGAAGTCGGCGATGTAAACACACTGGCCGACACCGATCCCAGCGAACTGCACATGCACAAGATCGTCGGCGGCTATCTCGTGCAGAAGCGCGACCTGGCGGGCGTGGATCGCTCGAAGTGGAAGGTCGTGTCAAAGCGCCAGCCGACCGAGCAGGAGATGCGCAACATGGCTATCGCCTGGCTGGCGGCCAAGCATGTGAAGAGCAACGCGGTGGTCATCGCCAACGACGATATGCTGGTGGGCGCTGGGGCCGGGCAGCAGGAGCGCATGACCTGCTGCAAGATAGCGGCTGAAAAGGCCGGCGACCGGGCGAAAGGCGGAGCGGCCGCCAGCGATGCGTTCTTCCCGTTCAAGGATGGCCCGGAGTTCCTGATGAACGCCGGCGTGACGGCCGTCATCCACCCCGGCGGCAGCATCCGCGACCAGGAGACCATCGACCTGATCAACGAACGCGGCCAGGTGCTGGTCTTTACCGGCGAGCGCCACTTCCGGCACTAAGCTGCAAGTGGAGCGGCTTGTCCCAAGGCTGCGGGACGTCGAATCGACAGAAGTCTGCTCGAACGGGATGCCTGGGTTAGTTCGTCGCTTGGCGGTGAAGAAGCGTCTGGTTTCCCTGGTTCTGATCGTGCATGATCGTCAAGGATTACCTTGCCTCCCGCAGTTCCGGCGGAACTGCTCCACACCGCAGCACTATAGCGCTTAAGCTATGCCTTCGATCAAGCGCGGCTTGACCCGCTTTCGTATCGCGCTTAAATGAGACTTTCTTATCTCTTTCAGGAAACACCGCATGTGGAAGAAGACGTACGGGCAAACGGGCAAGCAGATATCAGTGATCGGGTTTGGCGGGATGCGTTTTGCCAATCCCGAAGACATCGACGGCTCGGCCGAGCTGGTAACGTATGCCCATTCAAAGGGCATCAACTACTTCGACACCGCGCCGGGTTACTGCGGCGACAAGAGCGAGTTGATCATGGGGGCGGCCATCAGGCAGATGCCGCGCGATTCGTTCTATATCTCCACCAAGTGCGGATCGGCGGACGGCAAGGAGCTGCGCGGCAGCATCGAGCGCTCCCTTAAGCGCCTCAACGTCGACTACATTGACTTCTTCCACATCTGGTGCCTGGTCCTGCCGAATCAGCTTGAGCAGCGCATCGCCGGCGGAGCCATCCCGGCCGCCGTCAAGGCGAAGGAAGAAGGACTGATCAAGCATCTGGTCGTCTCCATGCACTTGAGCGGCAGCGAGATCGCCCGCGTGCTCGACAGCGGATACTTCGAGGGCATGACCATCGGCTACAACGCCATCAACTTCCCCTTCCGGTCCGAGGGACTGGAGGCGGCCGCGCGGCACAATATCGGCGTGGTGACCATGAACCCGCTGGGCGGCGGGCTGATCCCGCGCAACGCGGAGCGCCTCTCCTTCATAAAGGGCCCCCGCGACGACGATGTAGTGCAGGCGGCCATCCGCTTCAACATTTCCCAGCCGGCCATCACCTCGGCCCTGGTGGGATTCAGCAACAGGGAGCAGGTCGACCAGGCGGTGGCAGCCGTCGAAAACTTCTCGCCCTATCCGCAGGAGCACATCGAGAACGTCAAGTCGCACATCTCCGAGAGCTTCGAAGGCTTCTGCACCGGGTGTGGATACTGCATACCCTGTCCATCCGACGTGCAGATTCCCAAGCTGATGGATGCCTATAACCAGAAGGTACTGGACGGCAACGACTCGGCCATCGTCAATCGCCTGAAATGGCACTGGTCGATGAAGCCGGAGGATGCGGCGGCCTGCACCCAGTGCGGCATCTGCGAGGAAAAGTGCACGCAGCACCTGCCGATCCGCGACCGTCTGGAGGCCATCGCCGCCCTCGCCGCCGGCTAGTGGCATAGCCGCAGCGACAGGCGCGCTAACAGCCCGGGAGAAGCGATATGTCTGGACAGCAGCAGGCCCTATTACAGCAAGTAACCAGCGACACGGCCGTATCGGCCCCCTTGCGCAAGTTTCTCTACCTCACAGCGCTTATCTGCGGGGCGGCCGTGCTGGTGGTGGAGATACTCGGGGCCAAGATGCTCGCCCCATACTTCGGCAGCTCGCATTTCGTCTGGACTTCGCAGATCGCAGTCACACTTATCTCGCTGTCGCTGGGATACTACCTCGGCGGCCGATTGGCCGACCGCAGCGCCGACCTTGGCAGGCTCTATTGGTGCATCTTCGCGGCGGCAGCGTACCTGTGCCTCACCGTTCCACTGACCCGGCCAGTTGCGGAGGCCTGCCTTGAGATGAACCTGGCACTTGGCTCGCTGGTGGCGTCGACGTTCCTCTTCCTGATCCCGCTGGGATTGCTGGCCATGGTCGCACCGTTCCTCGTGCGGGTGATGACCTCTTCGCTCAGTGTGGTTGGCCGACAGGTCGGGCGACTATCCGCCATCAGCACCATCGGCTCGGTGGCCGGCACGATCCTGATTGGCTACGTGCTGATCCCCTTCTTCCCCAACTCCACCACCATGATGGGCACTTCTGCCGTGCTGGCAGTGCTTTCGGCGATCTACCTGCTGGCATGGGGCAGGAAAGCTCACCCGCGAACCGCCGGCACGCTATTGCTGCTCGCCGCGGTGACCATCTTCTTTGTGATGCTCTTTCCCGCATCTCCGCGACTTGGCTCGATGGTCGAGATAGCGCGGGTCAACTCCAACTTCGGCGAGTTGCAGGTGATGAAGGTGCGCGGCCGGCCGCACTATCGCCTCCTCAACGACTTTCTCTCGCAAAACGCCTACGACACCGAGCGCAAACAGAGCGTGCACACCTTCACCTATGTGCTGGAAGAGTTGCCGCGCGGATACACGCGGGAGATGCGATCAGCGCTGTGCATCGGCATGGGCGTGGGTATCGTACCGATGAAGCTCTCTGCCGCCGGCGTGGAGACAGACGTCGTGGAGATCAACCCGGCCGTCGTGCCGCTGGCAAAGCGGTACTTCGATTTCGACGAAGGTCGGGTGAGACTTGTCATCGACGATGGCCGCCACTTCCTCAATCAGGTCAACAGAAAGTATGACACCATCATCCTCGACGCCTTCGTCGGCGACTCCTCCCCTTCCCACCTGATGACCCGTGAAGCCTTCAGTGCCATGCGCAATGCGCTAAGTCCCGGCGGTACGCTGGTCATAAACTCCTTCGGCGATCTGCGCCCAGGCGAGGATTTCTACACGGCGTCACTGCACAAGACGCTCAGTTCCGTTTTTCGCCATGTCCGCATCCACGCCGCCCACGATGATGGCAATGTCTTCTTCGTCGCCTCCGATCGCGATGAACTCACGATGCTGCGCGAACCGAACCTCAATTACGTTCACCCCGATGTTCGCACGACCGTCACGCTCGCCATGCGGAGGATTGTTTCTGTCGATCATGCCGCAGGCATAGTGCTGACCGATGACTACAACCCGGTCGAGTTCTACGATGCCCGCAATCGCGAGCGTATTCGCCGCGAACTGGTGGCCTGGGCAAATCAGTAATCTTTGGCGCGATCATTCCTCGCGCAGGGCAGCGCGGATCTTCGCCTTGATCTCATCGCGATACACCTGGTGCGTGGCCGGGTCGATGGCGGGTGAGGCATCCTTCACATTGATCGTCTGCCGCAAGCCCACCCAGCTCCGGCAACCGGCGTACGCGGGATGATTGTCGATCGTCACCGGCTGCGCCAGGTTGAAAGTACGTACCAGCAGCAGGTACAGCGGGTTCTCCGGCCGATACTCCAGCCTCATCTGGATCAGCCCCGGCGTCCAGATATGGTACTTGTCGATCGCATTGATCTGCCGTGCATCCTCGATGCGGACGATGTCGGTCACGTCTGCATAGCTGGCGATCTGGATCTTCGTTGGCTCGGAGCCGGAGTACTGGAACAGCTCGTGATGTTCCGGCTTGAGCATCGACTTGTCCTGGTGCAGAAATGTGGGAAACAGAAGAAACCGGCGGAACTCCAGTTCAAACTCTCCGCCGGACTCGTGGATGCCACCCTTGCGCAACAGCACAATCTGGCGACCCTGTCGCAGCGCCTCGCAGACGCTGTCCCATTCCTTCAAGCCCACACCCAATTCTTCAGGATAAAGCATTTTCGCTCGATTCTAGATATCGCCGACAGCAAAGGCACGTGTTTGCAAGCTCTCTTACAGTACCAGCATCGGCCCAAGTTGCTTAAACTCTCCTGACGTCGATGCCGCAACCATTCTACATCCCAATCTATCTCGACCTGCTGGCAACCTATGTGTTTGCCCTCACGGGCGCGGTGGGAGCAATACAGCGCAGCTATGACTACATCGGTGTCTTCACCATAGCCATGGTGGCGGGAGTGGGCGGTTCGATCCTGCGCGACGGCGTATTCCTGCAGCGCATCCCGCTCACCATCGCCGACAGCAGGTACCTTATCGTGATCATCGTGGCCTGCCTGACGGCCGCGCTGGTGACGCGCTTCCGTAGCGGCATACAGATGATGCTGGTGGTGATCGATGCCTTCGGGCTGGGTGCATACGCGGTAATCGGCACGCAGGCCTCGCGAGACATGGGAGTACCCATCCTCGGGGCCGCGCTGGTGGGAATGTTCAACAGCGTCGGCGGCGGCATGCTTCGTGATATCATGATCCGCGAGGAACCGCTGGTGTTTCGTCCCTCAGAGTTCTACGCCATTGCCGCACTGGCGGGCATCGCCGTTTTCGTCACCCTGGATGAAAGCGGGATTGTTCGCCCGGTCTGTGGCCTGGCCGCGATCTCCACTACCATTGCCATTCGGCTGGCATCAGTATACTTCGGCTGGAAGACTACCCCCGTCTCCAGGCTCGGCTGGCTGGAGCGGCCGGTCAACCGGGACAACCAGACAGACAGATAGGCTTGCGCAAGAACAGGTACACAGCATGTCCTCCAAACGACTAACGGTCATCGGCTCAAGCAACGTCGACATGATCTGCCAGCTCGATCACCTTCCCGCACTTGGCGAGACCGTGACCGGCGGAAAGTTCATGCAGGCCATGGGTGGCAAGGGCGCCAACCAGGCGGTGGCCGCCGGCCGCGCCGGCGGGAATGTGCGCTTCATCACCTGCCTTGGCGACGACGCCTACGCCCGCCAGTGCCTGGACAATTTCCGCAACGACGGCATCAACACCGACAGCGTCATCATCCGAAAGGGAACCCATACCGGCGTGGCGCTGATCATGATCGACGACCAGGGTCGCAACTACCTCGCCATCGCCTCCGGGGCGAATCACGCCATCACACCATCCGATATGGATAGCTGCGAGTCGGCCATCCGCGACTCATCCATGCTGCTGATGCAGAATGAGATCGCGCCGGAAGCCGCGCAGCGCGTGCTGGAGATAGCGGCTGCCGCGAATATCCCGGTGATCTTCAACTACGCCCCGGTAGGCAGCGCCCCGGTCCCCGTGAGTGACAAGTTCAGCTGCCTCGTGGTCAACGAGACGGAGGCATCGCAGCTTTCCGGACTCCAGGTATGCAGCCGCGAGCAGGTGGAAAAGGCGGCAATTCGCCTGGCGGAGATGGGGCCGGAAACCGTTATCATCACTCTCGGCGCGCAGGGGTCCTACATCCGGCGGCGGAGCGAGCAGTTCTATCTGCCGCCGTTCAAGGTCTCGCCGGTGGACACCACCGCCGCGGGCGACACTTACTGCGGCGCCCTGGCAGTAGCCCTGCTGGAAGGCCAGAGCCTGCGTGATGCCACCATATTCGCCACGGCCGCCAGCGCCATCAGTGTGACGCGCATGGGGGCACAACCCTCGATCCCCACGCGCCAGGAGATCGACGCCTTCTTGAAGGAGAGAAATGGTTGAGGGCCTGTTTTACTCCCAGGTTGGCTACGACGCCGGCTATCCGGTGCGGGCGCTGATCTGCGGCAGCCGTGAAAGGCTTGGCCGCCCCGCATTCACCCTGCGCGACGCCCAGGGCGCCATCATCGCCGAGGGAAGGGCTACCTACTGGGGCAGCAAATGGGGAAGGGAGTGGTGGATAGTTCAGCTTCCACTTCTCGCGGAGGGATCCTACAGGCTTCAGACCTACCGCGAAGACGGCAGCAACTTTCGCAGCGGCGAAATCGAGGTGGCAAACGATCTGCTCTGGCGCAAGACGCTTCGCGCTGTCGCTATCGAGCAGGCGCGCACACGTGCCGAGCGTGCCCCGTCCGGCGCCGGCTGGCTTGAGGATGGACCGCATCGTCAGCCCGTATGGGCACATGCCCTGTTCCTGCTTGGTCTGGAAGATGTGTTGGCCTTTTCCCACGGCAAGACCAGCCATGAAGAGCATTCACTGGTCGAGGATCAGGTCGTTAACGGCTGCCGGTACCTCATGAAGTGCCAGGAGAAATCAGCACAACTCCGCAAACCGCGCGGATCGCTGGTGTTTGACCTGACGTCGGACCAGGAGATTCTCCTGCCGCAGGACGCGGTAAAGGCGGCAGCGGCCTTGGGACGTGCCGGCTTACTGCTCAGCAAGCCAACCACTCCCCGCATCAGCAACCACCCTCGTGAGGCCTTCAGGTATGGCGCCCAATGCCAACCCGTCCAAACGGGATTCTCGGCCACCTCGCGCGGCATTAAGGGCAGCTTCACGCCGCCCGTGCAGTGGCCAACGCGCGAACTCTTTATGCAGGCCTATGCGGCGATGGAGCTCTCTCTGGGCGACATCCAGTTCAGGGAAGATTTCGTCACGCTTGCATCTGTCATAGCCCATCGACAGATCCCCCCGGACAAGGCGGAAGCTGGACTGTTCGGCCATTTTCTGGAGTTCGCCGGGCATGGCCATAGCGAGAAGCTCTGGTCGCATCACATGGAGGATGGCCAAATCGGCGTCGACTTCGGGGCAACCGTTCCCTTCATCACCTGTCTCATCCTCGCCTGCGACATATGGGGAGACCACCGCGACGCACGCATGTGGCGCGAGATGATCGAGGATTTCGCCTACGGGTATTTCCGCCCCGCCTGCCAGTCGAATCCCTTCAACATCATTCCACGCGGCTATTTCCCCGGCGAAGGATTGCTCAATTTCGCCGGACTTTGGCATGGGATGAACGGCGCGTACGGAATGGCCGCGGGGCTCGCCGTTGCGCTATCACAGTTCCTTCGCGATCGCAGTTTCATCGACATTGCCGTGGGCAACCTGCAATGGATCGCCGGGCTGAACATCGGCGCCCTCTGCCATGCCTCTGATCCCGGTGTCCAGGAGGCGCTGCCGATCAGCATGATCTGCGGCGTCGGCCAGCGCCACGTCGGCGGCGAAGGCTGTATCCCCGGCTCCATCTGCCATGGGTTCGCGGCCGGCGAGCAATGCCTCGCGCCCGTTACCCCTACAGTGGAGGCTGACGCCAAAGTCACACTCTCTGAGCAGGCGTCAATCGTTCATAGCGCGGGATGGCTGTCGGGCCTGAGCCGCTTGGTTTCGCTGGAGAGTTGAACGAGATGGATGTAAATAGCTTGGCCGAGGAACAGGTCGCCACATATGGCGGCGGGTTTAGCATGCTGGTGCTGCGCGATGGGCACGTCGAGCGACGCATTCTTGCGGGCGAAGCACGCCCCGGCGTGCCGATGAACCCCGACGCTATCCTTCTGTGGCTCTCCTCGGGAAAGCCAGTCACGGCCGCCGCCATCGCCCTCCTCTATGAGCGTGGCGAGATCGCGCTCGAGCAGGCTGTCACCGACTTCATCCCAGCGTTCGCCGCCAACGGCAAGCACAGCATCACCATCCGCCATCTGCTCACGCACACCGCGGGTCTGCATCGTGTCATCCCCAGTGTCTGGGAAAGCAGTGACTGGGACTTTACCATTGCCAGGATCTGCGAGGCCGCGTTGCCGCCCGGCTTTGTACCCGGCAGCGATGCAGCATACGACCCCTCCGCCGCGTGGTTCATGCTGGCCGAGATCATCTCGCGCGTTGCCGGCGAGAGTTTCGAGAGCTTCGTCAGGCGCGAGATCTTCAACCCGGCCGGCATGCACCATGCCGCCTTCTCATTTACCGACGAGCAGGCGAACCAGCTAAGCGAACAGTTGGCAAGCTACTACACCAACCGCGCGGGAACCCTGCACGAGCTGCACTGGAACTCACCGCCCCTGACACGCACGCCACGCCCGGGTGCTAGCCTGCGGGCAACCATCGATGAGATGGCGCGCTTCTACCAGGCGCTGCTGGAGGGAAGAATTCTCTCTCCCGATACGCTGGCTCTCTTCGCCAGCAGCGCAAGGGGGATGAAGTTCGATAAGACCTTCGGCGCCCAGATGGACTGGGGCCTGGGCTTCATGGTCAAGGGGGACCCGCGCCTGGCCTACAGCTTCGCCCCCTCCGCCTCTGAGAAATGCTTCGGCCACGGCGGCCAGCAAACCTCCATCGCCTGGGCCGACCCCCAAGCCCACCAGGTCGTGGCGGCCGCCTTCACCACCCTCCCCGGCGAACGCCAACACAACCAACGCATGGCAGCGCTTCTGGCCTCGCTGGAAAATACTTAGCGGCTACATCGAGTCGAATCACCAGGATTGGAAAGGAACCACAGATAAACACGGATTGCATCTTGATTGTCTATCTTGCACGCCATATCCAGACGTTGGCCATCCTGAGGCTCTCGAATTTGTGTGATGGGAACAGGCCCGTTCTTTAGTCTACAATCGATATTGCAACTATCCCTTTCAACTCAAATCCGTGTCCATCTGCGTTCATCCGTGCTTCAAGAGAAGATCTGTGTCCATCTGTGCCCCATCTGCGGCCAAGAAAAAAAGCACCTACATCTTCTCCAGCAGCGTCTTACGGTTCTTATGTGATTCTTCGTATGCGCGGATCTGTTTGAGTTCGGAGGGCGAGAGCTTGTCGAGTTTTCTTGTGATTTCCGGGATGGTGAGGCTGCGGTAGTTCTTTATCGGCAGCTCTCGGTCGGGGTTGGTTCCTTTGCGGTTCTGGTGCTTTGCGCCCTTCGTCTCGCCGTACTCGCTGCGCTGCTTGTTAACTATCCGCGATGCGACTTCCTCTTCCCTGCCCTTGTATCTTCCCTCCTTCTTGAACTCCTTCTTCAGCTT
>JAKORQ010000317.1 GCA_029777755.1 Planctomycetota bacterium | reverse complement strand
CCGGTGCAGGTACGCATCGAGCTGCTGACGGACGGGCAGGTGATCGCCCGCGAAGAGGGGATTGTCGATGCCCCGGGGAGATTCATGGCCGAGCTGGACAGGAAGCTTGGTGAGCTGGCGGCGTCGGCCAGCCATCCGCTTGTGGTGCGGCACTTTACCTCCACGCGAGCGATCTTCGCCCAGGAGTGGAACAAGGCGCTGATCTACACGAAGAGCAATCCGGAGATGGCGGCCGAGTGCGTTACGTTTGCGAAGAAGGCGCTGCAGACGCTGACGGAAAGGCCGGAGGAGTTCGCGGACGAGCGCTACCTCAATGGCGAGCGCGAGATGGTGTTCTCCTTCATTGCTGATGACAGCACGCTGCAGTGGTATCACTTCAGGCTGCCGGCCGGGTATGACCCTGAAAAGCCTGTGCCGTCCGTGGTGTATCTGCATGGCAGTGGCAATCCGCATCCGCTCCATTCTGTATCGGGAGTCTTTGAGCCGCTGTCCGGCCCGGATCCTGCCTGGACCGAGCCGGTGTTGCGCCTGGCGCCCTGGGCGCGCGGCAACTATGGCTATCGCGACATCGCCGAGGCGGATGTGATGAAGTCGCTCTCTGACGCGCAACGCACGGTGAAGGTCGACAAGGATCGGATCTACCTGATGGGTCACTCGCTGGGTGGCGGCGGGACATGGGCGCTGGCGTTGCGCTACCCGGACGTGTGGGCGGCGGCCGCGGTTTCTTCCGGCGTCACCTGGTTCTTGCCTACCGGCCAGGGGTATGGCGCCAATGCCTCTGCGCTGCCGATGCTGATCTGGCACGGCGAGGCGGATGGCAGTGCGGCCAACGTGCAGAACGCCTACGACATGCAGAGGGAACTGGAAGCGTACGGTAACAAGCCGGAGATGCGCATCATCCCCGGGCGCGGACATGATTTCCTGCCGCCGGATCATTCATCGGCGCTGAAGTGGCTGGTTGGGCACCAGCGCAGGCGGCCTGACAAGTTCTCGTACAAGGCCGCCCCCGGTGCGCCGCGAGGGGTGTGGGGCGTGACGATGCGCCTACCGCGTGGCGGCGGCTTGTCAAATCCCAGCTTCACCTGCGAGATCGAGGGCAATATGGTGAAGATCAGCTCCGAGGATGTCTCGCGCTTCAGCGTTAAGCTTGGAGAAGGTGGGCTGGGCCTTAGCGGAGATGTGACGGTGCTGGTCAATGGCGAGCAGCGCTACTCCGGCCCCGCGAAGGATGTTGAGGTTGGGGGCGATGGGGGAAGATAGTTGGCGATCTCATGTGTTGTAGTAAATCGCGCCTGGCACTATCGTGTCGGCCGAGAGTGAAAGGAATAGGATGAACGACATCAAGAACAACATTGCAGTACAGAGCTGGTCTTTCAGGGCGTTCAAGCAGATCCCGCAACTCATCGAGCAGCTGAAGAAGGTCTCGGTCACGGCGACGGAGCTTTGCGGCGTGCATGCGGACTTCAACGACGAGTCGAAGTTCGACGCTGTGTTTGAGCAGTTCAAGGTTGCCGGAATTCGCATCGTCTCCATCGGCGTCGAGGGGTTCTATGGGGATGAGGCGGCGTTCGAGAAGCGCTTCAAGTTCCTGCAGCGCGTGGGAGCGAAGCGCATGGCGATCAGCTTCCCGCCGGATGATCACCTCAACAAGCTGAAGGTGATCGAGCGGCTGGCCGAGAAGTATGACGTCTATTGCGGCATCCACAACCACGGCGGGTACGACTGGCTGGGCAGCCGCCGGATCCTCAAGTACATCTTCGCCAACTGCGGCCCGCGCATCGGGTTGGAGATGGACGCTGCCTGGGCGATGCAGGCCGGTGAGAACCCGATCGAGATGGCCGAGCAGTTCATCGATCGCCTGTACGGCGTGCATTTCAAGGACTTCATCTTCGACCGCGCCGGCCACGGGGCTGATGTGGTCGTCGGCGAAGGCAACCTCGACCTGAAAAAGCTGGTGGAGATCGTGCGGGTAAAGGCCCCGGCCGGCTGCATCTCGGTGATCGAGTACGAGGCGGACGAACAGAACCCCGCCCCGGCCATCAGCAAGTGCGTGGAAGCAATCAAGGCCGCGGTCTAGACCTTACGCAAAGGAAGCAAACTGGAAAAAGAGGCGCGAATGGATCGCGTCTCTTTCTTTATCAAGCCACAGATACGGCACAGATGGACACGGATGATCTGCTTATTTCGCCCGTGATGTGACATAAATCTGCCAACCAAAAGCCAAAAATCAAAACTAAAAATCCATCCGTGTTAATCTGTGCCCCATCTGTGGCTAAACCAAAACGGCTATTCAACGGTCGCCGCTCGCTCCAGGGCTTGCAGCAGGTTGTCGGTGGTGTAGATGCTGCTTAGCTGGATTGGTTGATCCAGGGTTGGTGAGTAGATCACCGTAAGCGGGATGCCGCCGGACTTGCTGATTTCCTTGAGTTTCTCCCAGCCGGGGGCGTCGTCGTGGGTGAGGTCGGCGCGGATGGCGATCACGTCGTGCTTCTCCAGCGCCTCGGCCGTTCTCCGGTCGGTGAAGACACGAGACTCCAATTCCTTGCAGTTGGCACACCAGTTGGCGGTGAACTCCAGCATGACCAGCTTCCTGCCGTCGATGGCTTGGGCAAAGACTTCGTCGCTGTAGGGCCGCCACTCGATCAGTTCGCTGGTGCCGCCGGCCAGCCGGAGGGTGAACCAGAGCACACCGCCGGCGATGACCAGTGCGATGGCCGACGCCGTCGAGATCGCCCGTGGAGTCCGGGAGATCATCGCGGTTCGCATCACCAGGAACAGGCAGCCGGCCAGCACGATGCCAAAGACCACCCACAGATAGGCGTTCCCGGGTATAAGGCGCCCGGCCGCGAACCATGCCGCCACCGCCAGCAGCAGGAACGCCATGAACTGCTTGAGCAACTCCGACCACGCACCGGTGCGCGGCACCCGGCGAGCCAGTTCAGGGAAGGCGGCCAGGATCAGGTATGGCGTCGCCATGCCCAGGCCGACCATCATCACGGCGGCGATGCCAATCCAGGTCGGCTGTCCGGCGGCCCAGATCAACAGGCCCAGGAACATCGGCGCTGTGCAGGGGGTGGAGAGGATGGCGGTGAAACCGCCGAAGAGGAAGTTGCCTGTCCAGGAAGTGTGGGTGGGTACGAAGTTGTAGACGCCGGCCGGCAGCACCACGGAGAATGCCCCGAGCTGCCCGGCGGCCATCAGCACCAGCACGGTCACGATCGACCAGACAAACCAGCTCTTGGCGAATAGCGCACCCCACGCGGCCTGTCCGACGATCACCAGCACGGCCAATATGGCGAACACCGCCAGCAGGCCGAGGCTGAACACCACGCCCAGCATCAGGCAACGCGTGCGGTTGTGCTGCGAAGCTTCATAGAAGCCGATCGCCTTGAGCGGCACCACCGGAAGCACGCAGGGCATGAGGTTGAAGATCACGCCTACAGCAAACGCAAGGGCGAACGCCAGGCTGTACGCCGTCTGCTCCAGCTTGAAGCTCCAGCCGAAGAACTGTACTTCAGCGGCGTTCTCCTGGGCTACGGGCACATCGGCCGGCGGCGCCTGGGTGAATACACGTGGGTCGAAGTCGGCGAAGAACTCGCCGTTGATGGCGTTTACCGCCTGCGTGACAGGAACAATCTCGGAGCTGACGGAAAAGGGGATAGCGCGGTTGCCGCTGAACGGGCGGTAACAGGCCTTGTCATCGCAGAGCTGGATCTGGAGTTTTCCCGATATCTCGATGGCGCCGGTGGGCGCGTCCTGGTCGACGATGATGGGGATGTATGAGATTACCCGGCCGGTATAGACATTGAGCGTGCCGAGCGCGGGGTAAGTCACATCGTGACCCATGGGATAGCTCACCGGCAGGGTGGTGAGGTGGTCAGTCGGCTGGGGAGTGACGACGAACGGGATGAAGTCCTCGCTGGTCGGCGTGCTGGACT
>JAKORQ010000316.1 GCA_029777755.1 Planctomycetota bacterium | reverse complement strand
CAAAGTGGAGCGGGCGGTCTCCGCCAGCGGGAGGTAGGGTGATCCTCGACCAGAGGATATGCGTTGCATCCGGGTCAGCTTTGCGCTTCTGCGCATAGGGGATGGTCGGCCGACCCCCGGGGATACTGGCTTGCGCAGTGTTTCTTATCCTCCAGCGCCATGGCCTTATTGATATAGCGCAGCGCTGGCGGGGTCCGCTATGAAATCAGGCGAAAAACGTAACGGGCACGGCTCACGCATGCCGGCCAAAGCTCGCGATCTCCGGCTCGGCCGCCTTCTGGTAGTCGCGCAGGCTCATGGTGATCGCGGTGGTGTGATCGCCGGCCTGGAAAGTTACCTGGTCATCGCGGATCAGCGACAGGTCCATCAGTGTCGGCAGCCCGTACAGTTTGCCGATGGGAGGCTCGGCCCCCAGTTCGCAATCGGGGAATATCGTCTGCAGCTTCGACTCGTCCGCGAGGGCGACCTCGCTGGCGTTGAGTTGCTCGCGAAGCTTCTGGAGGTCGATGCGGTGGCTGGCTGGTAATGCACACAGGTAGGGCCTGCCGTCGATCAGGACAACCACCGGTTTGATCACCTGCTGGCCGGGCACATGCTCCCGGGCAGCCAGGTCCTGCGCGGTGTAGGTTGTCGGGTGCTTGCTCATCCTGTACGCCACGCCCAACTCGTCGAGATAGTCCTGCAAGGTCATTATCCACCTCCACCTATGGCGCTATCGTGCAGCCCCCTGCGCTATGTAACTGATTCTAGGAGCGCAGGCGGACGGGTGGCTGAAACATGCGTTTATTGCGCCCTTCCAGGGCGGTCTTTGAGCTACAATCGCCTTGCCGATGAGCGGACTGGGGGTATGCTTGCGCTGCTGGATTCCGCCAGTCTACTCAACGTAAGATATGACTGCGTCGAATTTTGGATTGAGGTGAGGATGTCTGACCCGACCCCCGAGCGGCCGCCACGCAAAGATAATCGCCCAGAAGGGCCCAACATGCCCGGGCTGAAGATGGGGCGCAGCATGGTGACATGGATGCTGGTCATCGGGCTGGCCATCATGCTGCTGATGCTGTTTAACCAGGGAGATCGGCAGAGCGTACAGATCCCGTTCAGCGAGTTCGACTCCCGCCTGCGCGATGGCGAGGTCAAGAGCATCGTCATCGAGGGGGACGAAGTCAGCGGCGAATTCCGCTCGCCCCAGACCATCACCCTGAGCACCGGGCAGACGGCCAACGTCACCCAGTTCAAGGCAAGGGCGGCGGCCGACGGGGCTGTGCCGTACGAGATGCTCCGCTACATCCTCGACAACCGCGGCACCGCCTCCGTGGAGATCAAGAGCGCCCAGGGGCTGCTCATGAATCTCCTCCTGCCCCATCTGCTCTGGATCGTGCTGATCGTCCTGTTCTGGCTGTTTGTCTTCCGGCAACTGCGCGGAGCATCCGGCCCGGGCGGCATGCTCGGAAATTTCGGCCGCTCGCGCCACAAGATCACCACCAAGGAACACACCAATATCACCTTTGAGGATGTGGCCGGTATCGACGAGGCCAAGGATGAGGTAAAGGAGATCGTCGAGTTCCTGCGCAACCCCAAGCGCTTCCAGCGCCTCGGCGGGCGCATCCCGCGCGGCGTGCTGCTGGTAGGTGACCCGGGTACCGGCAAGACCCTACTGGCAAAGGCCATCGCCGGTGAGGCGGAAGTGCCGTTCTTCTCCATCTCCGGCTCCGACTTTGTTGAGATGTTCGTCGGCGTGGGCGCCTCGCGCGTGCGCGACCTGTTCAAGCAGGCCAAGGACAACAGCCCCTGCATCATCTTCCTCGATGAGATCGACGCCGTCGGCCGACGCCGCGGCTCCGGCTTCAGCTCCGGAGGGCATGATGAGCGCGAGCAGACGCTCAACGCCATCCTCGTGGAAATGGACGGCTTTGAGACCAACGACCAGGTGATCGTCTGCGCCGCCACCAACCGCGTGGACGTGCTCGACCCGGCGCTCACTCGCCCGGGCCGATTCGATCGCCAGGTATACGTGCCGCTGCCGGACGTGAAGGGGCGCTTTGACATCCTCAAGGTCCATGCCCGCAAGGTTAAGCTCGGCCCGAATGTCGACCTGCTCCGCCTGGCGCGGGCAACGCCAGGCTTCAGCGGCGCCGACCTGGCCGCCATCATCAACGAGGCGGCGCTCTCGGCCACCATGGGCGGCAAGGAGAGCATCGAGCAGGATGACCTGGAGGAAGCGCGCGACAAGGTCCGCTGGGGCCGGGCCCGCAAGAGCCGTGTGATCGACGAGAAGGACAAGATCGCCACCGCCTACCACGAGGCCGGCCATGCCGTCGTGCAGTACCTGTGCAAGGATGCCGACCCGATCCACAAGGTGACCATCATCCCCCGCGGCAACTATGGCGGCGCGACCATGGCACTGCCTGAGAAGGATCGCACCAGCTACTCGCGCTCCTGGTGCATCGCCACCATGAAGACCTTCTTCGGCGGCCGCATCGCCGAGGAAATGTTCTGCGGCGACATCAACACCGGCGCCAGCGGCGATATCCGCCAGGCGACCAACCTCGCCCGGCGCATGGTCCGCGACTGGGGCATGAGCAAGCGGCTGGGGTTCGTCTACTACGGCGAGGATGACAGCAAGCCAAACGCCCTGGGCGATTTCGGCGGCGGCCGGGAGTACTCTGAGGAGACCGCCCGCATCATCGACGAGGAGATCAAGACCCTCATCGACGACCTCTACGCCGAGGCAGAAAAGCTGATCCACGACAACCGCGACAAGGTGGAGGCCGTCGCCAAGGCGCTGCTCAAGTACGAGACGCTCGATGGCTCCGACATTGACCAGATCATGAAGGGCGGCTCACTGGCCAAGCCCACCATGAGCGACCTGATCGAGAAGGAACTGCCCTCACCCCCACCGCCCCCGCCCGCACAGGATTCGGGCGATGGCGTGATCGTAGGAGAAGCGAAGGGAGACTGAGGCAGGTCAGGTAGCGACGGAGCGACGAAGGGAAAGAATAAGAGGCACGGAGGCAGGGAGCCACCAAAGAACCAAGGCACGAAGGATTCAGTTCAGCGCAAAAGTGCAGAGGACAGTTCCTCCGCCCGCGGGAGGCAGGCTGATCCACGATGCGGATTTGCCTCCAGGACAAAGGCGTTCGGCGGATCAGTAGAGCAGTTTCGCCGGAACCGTGGGAGCTGCGGTGATCCTTGACGACTATGCACGCTCAGAGCCGGGGAAACCGCACGACGTGCATTCCACTTCACCACAAGCCGACGAAGTAATCCAATGTTGACCTCTCGATGCCGCCCAGCGTGCTTCCAGTTCGGCCAGACCTCCACCGAATCGAACTCCGCGGCTCCTATCCCTTTCGTGCCTGCGTGCCTCTTCCTCTCCTTCGTCGCTTTTCCCTCAAAACCTCCCCTTACACCTCCCCATCAGCACCTTCTCGATCGCCCGGTCCAGGGAGTCGCACACCTGGTCTACTTCATCGCTGGAGAGGCTGGCGAAGATCGGCAGGGCGATGGTCCTCTCGGAGATGTATTCGCACACGGGAAAATCGCCGCGCCTTGTGCCCAGCGTGCGGGCAACGTGCGGGTGCAGGTGTACCGGCGGCGCATAGTGAATGCCGCATTCGATCCCGTCCCGGTACATCTCCAGGATGATCTGGTCGCGATCGCCCGGCTCGAACAGGTCATTGAGGCGAACCACGAAGGTGTACCAACTGACCGACAGGTCCTCCGGGATGGTCGGCAGCGTGACGTAGCCATAGTCGATGAGGCGATCGAAGTACTCCCGCGCCACCCGCCGGCGGCGCTCGATGATCTGGTCCAACCGGGCGAGCTGCGCTACTCCCAGGGCCGCACCCAACGGGTTGAAGCGGCAACTGAATCCCATCCGCACCGTCACCGGCAACCCCATCATGTCGCGACCATAGTTGCGCAACGATCGGCAAAGGTCGGCAAGGCGGTCATCATCCGTGAGGATCATGCCACCTTCGCCGGTGGTGATCTGCTCGCCGACGTGGAATGAGAAGCAGGATGCCCGGCCGAAACTGCCCACGGCCCGTCCTGAGTTCATCCCGCCGAATCCCTCACAGGCATTCTCCAGCAGGATCAGCTCATGTCGCTGGGCGATTCGCTCGATCTCCTCCAGCCCGGCCGAGTGCCCCAGCGCTTCACAGGAGACGATCGCCCGCGTGCGCGGGGTGATGGCCGACTCCAGCATGGTGCGATCCATGCTCATGGTCTTGGTATCTACATCCACGAAAACCGGGCGGGCGCCAGTCTGCATGATCGCCAGGGTGGCGGCGGGAGGAGCAAAGGGGGTGGTTATCACCTCATCCTCCGGGCCGACCCCGCAGGCCACCAGGCAGCAGTGAAGGGCAGACGTGCCGGAAGCAACCGCCACCGCCTCCCGTCTCCCGGTCCGGCGGGCACAGGCATGCTCAAACTGCTGGATGATCGATTCATCCCCAAACCGCCCGGAGCGGAGGACATCCACCACCGCGTCCACCTCCAACTGGGTGATATCGGGCAATGAGAGGGGGATTCTGCGCGACATTAGGCTACTGTCAGGTGAGGCTATTAACGATGCTTACCAGCCGGAACTGCAATAGCAGAAATACGTTACGAGAGAATCCGCGGCCCCGAGGCGGCGGCAATGCACGTCCGGCCCAACTCTAGTATACTACACCGCCTTTGGGCGTGCGCGAATGTCGGCTCCATGGTTTAGCGAAAGTTGTCGATGAGTCCAGTGACTGAAAAGGTAAAGACACAGCCTTCCGGGACGGGCCAGGCGGACGAGTCTGGGAGGTCAACCAGAGTCGAAATCGCTCAACACGCCGCCTTCTGGCGTGCCTGCCGCTACCTCAAGCCCCACTTGGGAACCATCATCGTCTCCCTCGTCTGTGCCGTACTGGTGGCCGTCTCCATGGTGGGCAGCCTCAGCTCGATGTTGCCGATCCTCGAGGTGCTGTCCAAAGGCGACTCGGTGCAGAGCTGGGCCAATCGCCAGATCGTCGAGCGGCGCCTGGGCGTGCGTCTTTCCGACAACCCCGAGCGCCTCCAGATCATCTCGATAAAGGAGAACAGCCCTGCCCGCGAGGCCGGGCTGGAGCCACTGGATCTGCTCCCCCTGGGCCGGGAACAGGCATCGCTGATCCTCGAGGAGATTTCCGATCCTTCCGTCACCGAGGTCTGGATCACGCAGCCGCCTGATGAGCGGCGACTGGTTCGCCTGGCGGAAGTGCCCACGCACCATCGGCTGTTCCGCGCGCTGGTGTATCAGTTGCCTGGGCCTCATTCCGGCTACACGCAAAAGGGCATGTGGCAGCTCGCCACGCTGGCGGCCGTTTTCGGTGTGCTGGCGGTGCTGGTGTTCATCGGCAATGTCCTGCGCTTCTTCCAGGAGTATCTCTCGGAGAAGGTCGCCATCCTTGCGGTGAACGACATTCGCCGCCGGCTCTATGACCACATCCTGCATGTGCCGATCGCCCACTTCAGTTCCACCGGCCTGTCAGACCTGACCAGCCGACTGGCGACCGACACCACCGGCCTGCAGGAAGGCTTCAAGTCACTGCTCGGTCCCAGCGTCCAGGAACCCATCAAGGTCATCGGCGTGTTCACGTTTGCCATGTTCATCGACCCGTGGCTGACGCTGTTCATCATCTGCTTCACGCCGATCATGTTCTCGCTGATCCGCAGGTTCGGCAAAAAGATGCGTCGCCACAGCCGCCGGGCGCTGGAGAGCAATGCCAGCATGCTGGCGCAGATCGAGGCCACTCTGGCCGGCATCCGCGTGGTGAAGGCGAACAATGCCGAGCCTTACGAGCGCCGCCGATACACCCGCATCATGAGCGAGCTGATCCACCAGGCGCTGAAGATGGGGCGGATCGACGCCGCAAGCTCGCCCATCATCGAGTCGATGATGACGCTGATCATCGGGCCGGTGCTGCTGTTCGCCGGCTATCGCATCTTCGTCACCGAGAAGCTCAAGCCCGAGGTCTTTATCCTGATCATGATCTCGCTGGCGCTGATGGGTGAGTCGCTGCGTCGCGTGAGCAAGATCAACAACCTGCTCCAGAAGTCGAACGCCGCCGCCGGGCGTATCTTCCAGGTGATGGACCTGCCGGTGGAGCGTGTGCGCCACCTTTCGCGCAGCAGTGCCGACCAGGTATCCCGCCCGCGCATCAAGTTGCCGCCGCTCTCGCGTGAGATTCGCTTCGAGAACGTTACCTTCACCTACCCGGGCGCAAGCAGCCCGGCCGTCAGTGACGTGAGCCTCACCGTGAAGGCCGGCCAGTCGGTAGCGGTTGTAGGGCGCAACGGCTCGGGCAAGACCACTTTGCTCGCGTTGCTCCCGCGCTTCTACGACGCCGACAGCGGCCGAATCCTCATCGATGGCCACGACATCCGCGACGTGACGCTCAAGAGCCTGCGCCAGCAGATCTCCATCGTCACGCAGGACTCGGTGATCTTCCCGGGCACCATCGCGCAGAACATCGCCTATGGGGTGCCCAACGCCTCGCGCGAGGCGATCATCGATGCCGCCCGCAGGGCGCATGCCCACGACTTCATCATGGCCAAGCCGCAGGGGTATGACACCATGCTCGGCGAGCTTGGCGGGGGGCTTTCCGGCGGACAGAAGCAGCGCATCTGCATCGCCCGCGCCATCTTCCGCGCCTCTCCCATCCTCATCCTCGACGAGGCCACCAGCCAGGTGGACGCCGAGAGCGAGGAGATGATCCAGCAGGCCATCGAGGAGGTCATGCACGGGCGAACCACCTTCGTCATCGCCCACCGCTGGGCGACCATTCGCTCGGCCGACACCATCGTGGTGCTCGATCGCGGCCGGGTGGTTGGCCATGGCCCGCATGAGCGGCTCCTGGCCGAGTGCGATGCCTATCGTCAGCTCTATGAGCGGCAGATGTAGTTGAATCGCGACGCGGCGGGTTTGCGCCTGCCGCGACTGCTTGCCCCGCGGCCAGGTTACGGAGAGTATTGCGCCTGTGAAATTGCCCGTGATACAAGAGTGGTTCAAGGATGGCCTGCAGTTTGAGTGCACCGGCTGCGGCAACTGCTGCACCGGCGGCCCGGGTTACGTCTGGATGAGTGAACAGGAGATTTCTCGCCTGGCCGAGTACCTCAAGCTCAGCGTCTCGCAGACGCTCAAGAAATACTGCCGCCGACTCAACGGCAGGATCAGCCTGAAGGAAAAGCCGCCCAACGCCCGCGGCGAGTACGACTGCATCTTCCTTAAGGAAATTCCCGCAGAGCCGGGCGATGGGACCACCGTCCAGCAGTCGAAGCGAATCTGCACCGTCTACCCGGTGCGCCCGCTGCAGTGCCGCACCTGGCCATTCTGGGAGGGCAATCTCGCCAGCCGCCAGTCCTGGGAAAGCGCCGCCCGCAGATGCCCGGGCATGAACGCCGGCCGAAAATGGAGCGCCCACGAGATCGTCTCCCGCCGCGATGCGAGCAAATGGCCTGAGGATTAGCCTGTTTTTCGGTGGCTTCTTGACATCGGCACTGCATCATCCACCATAAAAAGCCAATGCCCCGCCGAGTGTTTATTACTGCCGCAGAGGTGAGCGGAGACCAGCATGCAGCCGAGCTGGTTCGCAGCCTCAAGGCCCTCGATACTGATATGCAAGTCGAGGGACTCGGTGGCCCACGCATGCGGGACGCCGGCTGCAACGTGTTTTTCGAGACTACCCGCCGGGCCGCCATGGGAATGAGCGGCATCGCCCGCATCGCCGAGATCTGGAAGCTGCTGCAGTGGACGCGCTCGCACTTTGACAAGAGCCCGCCGGACCTGCTGATCTGCGTCGATTCGCCGGCCATGAACTTCCACTTCGCCCGCGCCGCCAAGGAGCGTGGCATGCCGGTGCTCTACTACATCGCGCCGCAACTGTGGGCATGGCGCGAAGGCCGCATGGAGAAGCTGCGCAGGTGGGTCGATCATGTCGCCTGCATCCTGCCCTTCGAGCAGCAGTACTTCCAGTCACATGGGATAAACGCCACGTTCGTTGGCCATCCGCTCTTCGATGAGCTGCCCAAGGATCGCGTGGTCGACGAGGCGAAGAAGTATCCGCATCGCCCCCCGATCGTGGGACT
>JAKORQ010000315.1 GCA_029777755.1 Planctomycetota bacterium | reverse complement strand
GCCGGCACCACCGGCTCGGGCAAGAGCGTGTGCATCAACTCGATCATCATGTCGATCATGTACACCCAGCGTCCTGACCACGTGAAGCTGGTGCTGTTCGACCCCAAGGTCGTGGAAATGGCGCCGTTCAAGGAGATCCCGCACCTGATGTGTCCGGTGATCACCGAGACCGGCAAGGCCGCCAGCGTACTGGAATGGGCCTGCGAGAAGATGGACGAGCGCTACGAGATCCTGGCCGAGGCCGGCGTGCGCAACCTCGCGGGCTACAACAAGCTTTCCAAGGAAGAGCTTTACGAGCGCTTCAACGCCACCACCGAGGAGGAGCAGGCCAAGCTACCCAAGCACCTGCCCTACATCGTCATCATCATTGACGAACTGGCCGACCTGATGATGACCAGCGGCAAGGAGGTCGAAAGCTCGATCGTCCGCCTGGCGCAAAAGGCACGTGCCGTGGGCATTCACCTGATCCTCGCCACCCAGCGTCCGCAGGCCACCGTGGTAACAGGCCTGATCAAGGCAAACATGCCATGCAAGATCGCCTTCCGCGTCGCCAGCAAGATGGACAGCCGCATCGTGCTGGACCAGAACGGCGCCGAGCTGCTGCTGGGCCAGGGCGACATGCTCTATCTGCCCGGCGGCGCCGGCAAGCCGGTGCGTGCCCAGGGCACATACATCGACGACCGCGAAATCCGCGACAGCGTCAAGCTAGTTTCGTCGGTGGCCAAGGCCCAGTATGAGCCGGAGCTGGTGCAGCTCAAGAGCGCCCTCAAGACCGATGCCGACATGGAGCAGGACGAGCTTTTTGAGGACGCAGTGAGGATCATCCTCGAGAGCCAGCGAGGCAGCGTCAGTCTGTTGCAGCGAAAGCTGAATATCGGTTACGGCCGTGCCAGCAGGCTCATTGAAATGATGGCCGCCAGCGGCATACTGGGAGACTATAAGGGTTCCCAGGCTCGCGAGGTGATGATTACCCTCGAGGATTGGGAGCGACTGAAGGCCCAGCAGGAGGCGGACGCGGAAAGCGGCATGAGCGTCTAGGGTCCAACGCAAGGGTTGGAGATGATGCAGGGCAGTCCTCTCGGCTGCCCTGCTGTATTATTTCCGGCCAGGCATTTTCTGGT
>JAKORQ010000314.1 GCA_029777755.1 Planctomycetota bacterium | reverse complement strand
GATCAGGCAGACACCCACGGCGGCGGCCGCCCGGTGGCCGGCGCGGTCGATCAGCGTCCCCGACAGAGGCGTCACGAAGATGCCCAGGGCATAGACCATGAAGATCGCCCCCAGCGCCATGGTCGAGAGCGAAAACGGCGGCTCGGCCAGGTAGAAACTTATGTAGGTGAAAAGCCCTACATGGCAGAACAGCACGCAGAATCCGGTGGCGTAAGTGGCCAGCAGTGCCGGGTTGCCCATGTGGCCCGCGATTGCGCGCAGCCCCTCGCGCCAGCGCCTCTGGCGCACGAAGCGGCGCGAGCGAGGGAGAAGAACCCAAGCGCAAATTGCCCCTGCGAGAGTCATGGCCGAGAGAAATACGAACGCCCACTGCCAGCGGAGATAGTCGGCAAGGAATGCCGCCGATAGCCGCCCCACCAGGCCTCCCATCACTGTGCCGGTTACGTACAGCGCCGTCACGGCGCCGGATGTTCCATGCGGCGTCTCCTCGCTGATGTATGCAAGCGTGGTGACAATGATCCCCGGCACACAGATGCCGCCGACGAGCCGCCAGAAGATCACCTGGTCGAGCGTGGAGGAAAGCGCGCATCCCAGGGTGGACATACCCAGCCCAAACATGCAGGGCACAATCACGCGCTTGCGCCCGATGGCATCGGCGAGAAAGCCGATGAAGGGAGAGGCCAGGGCCACCGATATAGTGGCGGCCGACACAACCAGGCTCACCCGGGCCTCCGAGGCGGCGAAACTCTCGCGGAAAAGCGCCAGCAGAGGCTGAGGCGCATATAGCTGCAGGAACGCGCAAAAGCCGGCGATAATCACCCCTATCCGCACGCGAACGGGGCTATGAACATCAACAGCAGCAGACCGATCCACGATACTCCAAAGGAAAGCAGGCCATTGGATTCTCTCGCGGCCCGCCCGTCAAATAGCACCGGACAGTCTTGAAATATTCTGCATATGTGGGACGTTTTATGTGTGAACGAGGATACCAATGCTCCGCTTGCGTAAGGAACCAACCTCTGTGTCGCTGGTCTCGATGCTGAAGCTGCTGAACATAGTGGCTGCGGACCAGAGCCGGGCCGCCGACGAGAAGAAGCAGAGCGAAGTTGCGGCCCGCGGGGGAATGTGTGATGACGAGTTGCCGAATCCTGCCGTTAGCGCACCCGGTGAAGTAAACGACTCCTTTTCTGTTTCGTCCCCTCGCGTATGATCAGCCGGCATGCCCTCGGCGGTTGTCGAACATGTTGGCAAGAGTGTGCTTAGCGCCCTGGAAGCGTTCGGGGCGTTCTGGCGCTTCGCGGGAAGTGTCTTTCTCTGGCTGTATACCGGCCTGGGGAAGAAGACTCTGCGTTTGATGCCGCCGCTGATGTTTGAGATCGGCGTGAAGTCGATACCGGTGGTTGCCGTTACCGGGGCCTTCATCGGCATGGTGCTGGCCGTGGAGATGTACAACCAGTTCCGGAGCATCGGCCAGGAGAATCGACTGGGGGCGATCATCGGCGTGTCGGTGGTCAAGCAGATCGGCCCGGTACTTGCTGCGGTGATGCTGGCGGGCCGGGTCGGCGGCGCACTCACCGCCGAACTGGGCACCATGAACGTCACGGAGCAGCTTGATGCCCTGCGGGTGATGGGGGCCGACCCGGTGCGCCACCTGGTGGTGCCGCGGTTTCTCGCGTGCGTGATGCTCACGCCGATACTGACCATCTTCAGCGACATCCTGGGGATAGTGGGCGGCTGGGTGGTGGCGGTCTACGGGCTGGGGATACCGCATGGGCCCTACTGGGAGCACGCCGAGAACGGTATCGGCAACTGGGCGGTTCTCGAGGGGGTGATAAAGAGCATCTTCTTCGGGGGAGCCATCGCGCTGATCTCATGCTTCAAGGGATTTACCTGCGGCGCGGGCGCCAGCGGCGTCGGGCGAGCGTGTACCGAAAGCTTCGTCTACAGCTTCATCGCCATCATCGTCTTCAACTTTTTCTTCGCCCGCATCGCCAGCGAGTGGTACGTGGCCCTCTATGGAATAAGGTCGATCTTTGGAGGCTAGGTGTCGGAAGATACACCCATCATCCAGTTCAAGGACGTCCATAAGAGCTTCGGCCGACTGATCGTGCTCAATGGCGTGACGCTGAATGTCGAGCGGGGCAAGTGCCTGGTGATCATCGGCGCCAGCGGCACCGGCAAGAGCGTGCTGCTGAAGCATATCGTCGGCCTGCTCAAGCCTGATGCCGGAGAGATCTGGTTCGATAATCAGCGGGTGGACACCCTGGACGTGCGCAGGCTGATGGACCTGCGGCGGCGGATCGGCTTCCTCTTCCAGATGGGAGCGCTGTTCGACTCGCTGACGGTGCTGGACAACGTCGCCTTCCCGTTGGTCGAGCACACGCGCAAGTCGGAGGAGGAGATCAGGCAGATCGCCGAGGCCAAGCTGCGCATGGTCGGGCTGGCAAACATCGGCGCGAAGATGCCGGCCGAGCTTTCCGGCGGGCAGAAGAAGCGCGTGGCCCTGGCGAGGGCAATTGCGCTCAACCCCGAGGTGATTCTCTACGATGAGCCGACCACCGGGCTGGACCCGGTGCGATCAGACGTGATCAATGAGCTGATCATCAAGCTCCAGCGGGAACTGCGCGTGACAAGTATCGTCGTGACGCACGACATGCACTCGGCATTCAAGGTGGCCGACCGAATCGTCATGCTGCACGAGGGGAAGATCGCATACGACGGCAGCCCGCACGCCATACTGGAAAGCAACAACCCGGTGGTGCGCCGTTTCGTGATGGGCGAAGCCTCGGAACAGGAACTGGCCAGCCTGAACGGACGGCCGACGGGGGATTTTTGAGTTTTGATTTGCGATCTGCAACTGATTGGCAAGAGATCGCTTGAGCCTTGATCTGACCCTTCGGCGCTTCGTCGCTCAGTCGCTTCTTATATCCTTCGTGCCTTCACCCTACTTCTTCACAAACGGCTGCCAGAGCCTTGGCTTTAATCTTCCCAAGACTGCCACCAGGATGAATGCCGCCATGACGATGATTGCGGCGATCCCCACCTTGCCCGGCGGGGTCTGTTGCTGGAGGAGGATCTGCTTCTTGAGCAGCAGGTGAAGAAGAGCCCCTGCCACGACGACGGCCGCCAGCTTGGCCCAGAGCCAGCGCATCTTGAACATCACGGGACCGTGGTGCCACAGGAGGGCCAAGCCAAGCAGTGTCGCCCCGCCAAGCGCGGGGAAGACCTGGTAATACAGGATGGCCTGCGCCAGGTTGGCCGACTGCGAATCGTCCCCGGCCACAAACCCCAGCACGGCGATGGCGGCGACCCCGCCCAGGATCAGCGAGATGCATACGTACTTAGGCAGCAGAAGCCACGGACGCAAACCGCGTCCCCACTTGCGTCCGTGAATGTTGGTGTATTGCTGCTGCGCCATCTTGCCTGTTACTCCTCCTGTCCCGACGGCAAAGTCAAGCATCCAACCGGTTCGCCTTGCGACGAATGGCGGTCATTGTCATGTCCTCGCGGGATGCCGTAGACTCACCCTGCTTACACGGCGACGTCGTCGATTATAGTGTAGCGCGGATTCTACTGGCTGGAATGAGGTGAACAAATGGAGCACTTCGTCTATCACAATCCCACGCGCGTCGTCTTTGGCAAGGGTACCATCGCCCAGGTCAGGGACCTGATCTCGCCAAGCGAGAAAGTTCTCATCACCTATGGCGGAGGATCGATCAGGAACAATGGCGTCTACGACCAGGTGATGGCCGCCCTGTCCGGTCGTGACGTGCTGGAGTTCGGCGGCATACAGCCAAACCCACTCTATGAGACGCTCATGCAGGCCGTCGAGATCGTGAAGCGGCAGAAGGTGACCTTCCTGCTGGCGGTCGGCGGCGGGTCGGTGCTGGATGGGACGAAGTTCATCGCGGCGGCGGCTCACTACCAGGGCGAAGACCCCTGGGACATCTGCGCCAAGGAAGCGCCGGTGACGTCGGCACTGCCGCTTGGATCGGTGCTGACGCTGCCGGCCACCGGGTCAGAATCGAACACGGCGGCCGTGATCTCGCGGCAGAGTACCAACGAGAAGCTGGCCTTCCTCTCGGAGCATGTGTATCCCAAGTTTGCCATCCTCGACCCGGAGGTGACCTACAGCCTGCCGGATAAGCAGATTCGCAACGGCATCGTGGATGCCTTCATGCATGTGCTGGAGCAATATGCCACCTATCCCGTGGGGGCGGCACTGCAGGACCGCCAGGCAGAGGCAATCCTGATGACTCTTATCGAGGAAGGCCCCAAGACGCTGCGGAACAAGACGGACTACCAGGCCCGCGCCAACATCGTCTGGTGTGCAACGCAGGCGCTCAACGGCCTGATCGCCTGTGGCGTGCCGCAGGACTGGTCGACGCACGCCATCGGCCATGAACTGACGGCGTTCTATGGCATCGACCACGCCGAGAGCCTTGCGATCGTAATGCCCGCCCTATTCCGGCACGAGCTGGGCAAGAAGCAGAAAAAGCTCGCACAGCTCGCCCGGAGGGTGTTTGGCGTAAACGAGGCAGACGATGCCCGGGCGGCCGAGCTGGCAATCGCGAAGATAACCGAGTTCTTCCATTCGCTGGGGATGCCCACCAGGCTGGTTGAGCACAAGATCGACCCGGGCGAGGCGGCGGCGAAGATCTCCGCCCGCTTCCGCAGCCGGGGAGCGGTGATGGGCGAACACGGCAGTATCGACGCCTCCGCCGCCGAGAAGATCCTGCTGGCATGCTGAAAATCCGCCTTCGCGCCGCTGCGAGGCTAGAATAGCTCGACGGCGGAAGTTGGAAGGCGGAGATCGCATGCTGGGGAGTGCTGCTTCTTATATGGTAACGCCCGCCATCGCCCTGTGGGTGTGGCGACAGGAGCGAAGTATCCTCACCAGCGGCCTGCCGCTGGACGCGTTGCAGCAGGAGGATGCCCGCCGGGTCGGGGTGCAATTCCCCGAGCGAGTGCGGCTGCGGATTGTCGACAACATCCCGCCGAGGTTGCATCCGATGCTGCGCACACTGTGCCGACGATGCGGGCTGGCGAATACCGTCGGGATGTGCCTGCGCTATGGGATATATCTCGATGCCGAATACTGGGGCGACCGCTCGGT
>JAKORQ010000313.1 GCA_029777755.1 Planctomycetota bacterium | reverse complement strand
GGCGTCTCGATCAGGTAGGCCGATTCGCCGCGAATCCTGGCAGGCTCAGACAGGCCATGCTGCTGAAGCGCACTGGTGGTGGTAGCGGCCGCCTTCTGGCAGGCCCGCTTAAAGGCATCGAGGGCATCGTAATTAACGCCGCTTTGCTCGTAGGAAAGAGAGCTCATATTGCCGGAGTTTTAGTGGCTTGGAGCCAAAGAGCAAGCACCGTGCAAACGGTAGCGCCATGAAGCCGCATTGCGCGACCCCATGGCGCGTTTTTCCCAAGCCAGCAGGCTTACTGATCCAGCGTGCCGAAGGGCAGGTCGGCCGGCATCGGCTTCGGCTTCTCGTAGGGCACGGTGGGCGTAAAGGCCTTGCCCGAGTCGGAAGACTCAAGGAATCCCTGCATCAGGTCGAGCACCGCCATGGCCTGCTGCCCGCTGGCCCGCATCGGCCGGCCATACTTGATGGCATACGCCATGTCGGCCAGGCCAACCGATCGGCCATAGCCCTTTACAAAGGTGTGCGGCACCTCGCGATACTCCGAGTCGCCGATGGTCTGGATGTAGACCGGGCCATCGAACTGGTTCGGGTCGGGCACCTTGAGCGTGCCCTCGGTGCCGAAGATGGTGATGGGGTTCTTCCAGTCGAACGGGCTGAAGCAGGTGGCAAAGCTGGTGGCGATCACGCCGGTGCAGCCGTTCTCGAAGTCCATGGTCCCGACGATATGGTCGGGAGTCTCCACCTGTATCTTCTTACCGTACTTTTCCTTGCTGGTGATGGTGCGCTCGGGAATGGCGATGGTGGCCGAGCTGGTCAGGCGCTTCACCGGGCCAAGCAGGTTGAGCAGTGCGGTGAGGTAGTACGGGCCCATGTCGAACATCGGCCCGCCGCCGACTTCATAGTAGAACTCCGGCGAAGGGTGCCAGCTCTCATGCCCGGGGCAGAGCATGAAGGCCGTAAACGCTACCGGCCGGCCGATCGCGCCATCTTCGATCAGCTTGCGGGCGGTCTGGATGCCGGCGCCCATGAACGTGTCAGGAGCGCAGCCGATCAGCAGGTTCTTCTTCGCCGCCAGCTCCATCATCGGAACCGCTTCCTCGCGATTGATGCCAAGCGGCTTCTCGGCGTAGGTATGCTTGCCGGCATTGAGGGCGGCCATGGCGATCGGCACGTGCGCCTTGGGCACGGTGAGGTTGAGTATCACGTCGATGTTCGGGTCGGCGATAAGCTCCTCGACGCTGCAGGCCCGGGCGATGCCGAACTCGGCGGCCTTCTGCTTCGCCGCCTCGCAGTTGATGTCGGCACAAGCCGCGATCTCGACGATGGGGAAATTCTTGGCCATGCCCAGGTACGCGCCCGAGATCTTGCCGCACCCGACAACGCCTACTCTTACCTTGTCAGCCATTCCAGTGACTCCTGTGAAACACGTGTCCGCGACCGCGCGGAGGAAGCGGCAGTATACCGCGAGGCGCCCGGCGGCAACACAACTGTTGCATGGAATTGCCAGGCGGTTGGTGAACCACAAGAGACACAGAGGCACAGAGAAATAGAGCAATTCCGCCGGAACTGCGGGAGGTAAGGTGATCCTCGGCGGAGATACGCTTCTGGAGCTAAGGCACTGTGGGAGCTCTTCGTTGCTTCCATCCTCTTCGTTTATTCGTGCTAAAAGAGGAAACATGCGCAACGCCGGCGCTTCTCACTGGTTGCGTCATGTGAAATCGCTATGACCGTCAACCCAAGCCGGCAAAACGCCCTTCGTGCCTGCGCGCCTCAGTCCCATCGTGCCTTTTTCAGATGATTGAGGAATCCAACCTGGCTGGACTTATCTGTTTTTCTGTTCAGTCTGCTGGAAGTGTGAAAGGAGGGAACTTATGCGACGTGGTCGATTCTACAGATGCATTGTCCGGCCTGGATCTCGTTGATGATCTGCCGGACGCAGTGCAGGTAGGGGTTGATCCCCAGTGCCCTGCGGTAACAGCACAGCGCCCGTTTCGTGTGGCCAAGGTGGGCGTAGCTGTGCCCCAGTCCCGACCAGGCGCCAAAGTGGGATGGCATCAACTTTACAACCATCTCGCCATCGTCGATCGCCGCGTAATAGTCCTCGCTGAGGTAATAGGCGATCGCCCGCTGGTTGCGCGCCTCGGCGTAGGTGGGATCCAGGCGGATGGCGGTGCTGAACTCCTGGATGGCCTTGTCCAGTTGTTTACGAGAGAGGTACTCCGAGCCAAGCTGCACGCGCTCCTGGGCTGCCTGCGAACCGGCACGGAACCATACCGTCCACAGGGCGTGCTCGGCCATCTGGTTCACCATGGGATCCGGGTCGCGCAGACAGGCCGCCAGCGCGGTAATTGAGCGGACATCTCCTACAAATCCTAGCGCCAATGCGGCGAGTTTACGGGCGTCAGCATCGCGCGACTCGAGCAGGTCCATGATCTGGTCGTGCGACCAGCGCTGGTTGATCAGGTGCGCCAATGCGACGGTATCGCCCCGCTGCAAAGGTTCGCGCACAAGCTCGATAAATACCTGTGGATCAATGGTTGCGTGATGCTTCACTTCTGGGAAGTCTAGGCTCGCTACAGCGCTCGTTTCCAACAGCACCATCGGGCGCGCTGCGGGCATTCTATCGTTTTTCGCGCTTGAAGATAGTTGTTGCTTATCTTCCGCTGCCGCTATAGTCGAGCTGGTTCATCTCTGTGAGATACTGAGGTAGGAGAAAAATGCGGCGGCCGACCGTTAAGCCGACCGCCACAGGAGGAATCAGGAAGATCGGAAAGATAATCCTGGATAATTTGCGACATCGTAAGGATTCTCGATCCCAAATCAACCTTCACTGATCTCTTTGAGATTGCAGAAATCTGATGTAGCCGGGGGCCGACGCAGCGACTGGTGCAGGTGCATTGTCAGGTTCAGGCAGGCCACCTCATCGCATAGCTGGTGCACGGTATGAAGATCATGGCTCGACATCACGATGGTCAGGTTGAGCTGCTGCTTGAGCCGACGCAGAAGCTGGACAAACTGCTCGCGCGACTCGGCGTCGATCCCCGTGGTGGGTTCATCGAGCACCAGCAGCTGCGGCGAGGAGGCCAGCGCCCGCGCGATCAGCAGCCGCTGGAACTGCCCCCCGGAAAGCGCCCCTATGGGGCGGTCGGACAAATCCTCCAGTCCCACGCAGGCAAGCAATTCCATGTCCCAGTCGGGGGGGCAGCTATGCCGGCCGCACAGCTTCATCAGCTGTCGGCAGGAAAGCGGCATGTCGCGGTTGAGTTCCAGCCGCTGCGGCAGGTAGCCGATGATGTTCCCCTCCCTGGCCGCCTGCTCCACCGGCAGGCCGGCTATGCGTATTACGCCGCGCGTCGGCTTAAGGAGGCCCACCATAAGACGGATAAGCGTGGTCTTGCCCCCACCGTTGGGACCTATGATTCCAACTGTTCTACCGCGCATGATCTGCAGATTGATGCGCTTCAGCACCAGCCTGTCGGAGTAAGCGAAATCAACGCTGTCGACCAGGATGAGCGGTTCAGTGTCCGGCGCGGTTGTCTGTTGGGTGGTCACGTTACTGACTGTTGCCTCCGGCGGGGTGCTTGTCAAACCCATGACAAAGCGAAGGCGGTGCCTTGAACGAGTACTGTTTCGACTTCGTCGTTCTGCTGGCGGGCGTGCCATTCCTCGCCCTCGCGGCCGTCTGCTACACGTTGGAGCGGAGCGTCACACGCCGGCTGCAATGGGAATGGCTTTGCGGATTTGGCTGCATCCTCTGCCTGCATATCTGGCTGGAACTCAGTGATATCGTAAGCGGCGGAGCTCGCTGGGCGATCACGCAAAATGTAACCCTGCTGGTGGCTTACCTGTGCCTGCTGGGGCTGTTCCTCTCACAGCGACAGGTGCGCTGGAAGCATCATGTGCTCTGGTATGCGGTGCCAGCGGTGGTCGCCATGAGCGCCCTGATGCACATCGATGAACTGGGCGAAACGCTGATCACGTTGCTGGTGGGCCTGCCTGCCACCGTGCTGGCCGGGCTGGCGGTGTGGAACTGGGCCCAGGTCGACCAGAAGCGCATCCGCTTCGCCGGCCAGGCCTTTGCGGTCCTCTTTTGCGTGATTCCGCTCACCGAGCTGGCGCTGGGAGCGCCGTTCAGCCATCCCGAACTGCCCGGCATCCACAGCGAAGCCACCTACTGGGGCTACTTTGTCAACGGCCTGATGCTGGCCGGCCTGGCATGCACGCTCGACTCGATGATGCTCTGGCGCGATCGCGGGACGATGGCATCGCGCAACAGCCTGCTGCACGTGGCGTCGCTTGCGGGAGTGGTATTGCTGACCCTGTTCGCCGGCTGGATCCTGGCGCGGCATCTCTCCGACCTGCGCTACAGCGAGATCCGGGCAACCTCCATGAGCACCGGCAAAGTCCACGCGCAACAGCTCAACTACGCCCGCAGGACAACCGAGCGGCTGTCACTGGCGCTGGCCAACAACAAGCTGATCGTGGCCGCCCTGGAGGATCCGGTTCCCGAGCAGATCTTCCATGCCCAGCAGGTGATAGATGATGTCACCCGGGCGTTCGAAGGTTTCATGATCCTGCTGATGGATTCCGAGCTGCGCCCGGTGGCGGGGGACGAGATACAACGCCGGGTGAAAGGCCAGCGCCTGGAACGTCCGCACTTTCGCCAGGCGCTGGAGGGGCAGGTGACGAGCAACATCATCCGCGAGCCGCTCAGCGGCCGGCGCGGCGTGGTGAGCGCTGCCCCGGTGCGTTCGCCTTCCGGCTCGGTGATAGGCCTGGCTTCGGTCATCCGCGACCTGGAGATTATCGAGAACAGTTTCGCCGAGGATTCCTTCACGCTGCTGGTCAGCCCCGACGGCACTATCTGGCTAACCAGCATCGAGGAATGGCGCTATCGCAAACTGTGGGGACAACCCTCTGACCAGGATGGCGATCCCTCAACCACCTCACTTACCGGGCTTGTGGAGCAGCCTCCCTCCGGGGGACAGGTGCATTTCGGCGCCACCTCGTACCTGCTGACGACGCACCCGGCCGGGCCGGCACAGTGGACGGTCGTTTCCCTTTCACCGCTCGATTCGGTGATGCGCTCACGGCAGATCGCCCTGCTGGCGACCGGGGCGGCCGTGGTGATCCTGATGATGCTCGGCGTCGCCATCCGCCAGCGCACCGAGGGGCTGATCTCCTGGCAGCATCGCGTCATGCTCGAGGAGAACATGCGGCAGATGGAGCGGCTGATCGGCGTGATCTCGCATGACCTGCGCGCGCCGCTGTCGGCCAGCAGGACGACGGTGGACTTCCTGCTGACCAGCGGAAACATGATGAACGCCGAGGATCGCGAGCTGCTCACCAATGTCGGCGAGCAGCAGATGCGCATGGCGGAGATGGTCTCGCGGATGCTCGATGCCATGCGCATCCGCAGCGGCGCGATGGAATGGTCCTGGAGCGAAGTGGATATCCCCAGGGTGCTGGAGTCCGCCAGGAGTACGGTGCTGGCCATGCCCGGCCGGGTGGCAAGTGTGCCGATCGAACTGGAGATCGCCCAGGAGGTGAAGACGATCCTCGGCGATGCCCAGTCGGTGCGACGCCTGGTGGAGAACCTCGTCTCCAACGCCGTTCGCTTCACGCGACAGGGCAGGATCCGCATACGGGCCGACCTGCCGCGGCGCGGCGGGCAACAGTGGTTGCGCATCCGCGTGGAGGACACCGGCGAAGGAATGGATGAGAAGACGCTGGAACTGCTTGGCCGGCCATTCTTGCTGGGAGGCGCGCATCGCGGATCGGGCAGCGGGCTGGGGGTGGGGATTTGCGCGGGCATCTGCGCGGCCCATGGCGGGATGCTTACGGTGCGCTCCAGGCAGGGTGAGGGGACGACGTTCAGCGCCTGGCTCAGGACGGATCTTCCAGGCCCGGTTCCGACGCCGGAGGAGCCGACCGTGCAGATCGTCTCGTGACCAGTGCGCCGGAGCGCCGGCGAACCTCCACGCCGCCGGGTAAGCATACCGATGGAGCACTGGCCATATCCTCCACCATCTCCTGCACGCGCGTGAGCAGCTCGATCGTAAGGTCATCCGCCAGCGCCCCGTGCGCGATAGCCCACTTTCGCAGCGCGTGCATCTGCACCAGCGGATGCAGCTTCGCCAGCTCGCGCAGCGATGGCTCGTCGGCAAGCGTCGGCGCGATCGCATCCAGCTCGGCCGCGAGTTGCGCGAACCGCACCTGCACCTTCAGCAGCGCCTCGACGAGCTGCGGATGCCGCTGAAGAAGTTGTCGGACGTGGTTGCGGCGATACTTGGGCGAGGCGTTGCTGGAATCCTCGCGCCAGCTCAGGTCCCTCTCGCGAAGATAGCTCTGCAACTGCGCCTTGCGGACGTGCAGCAGTGGACGAAAGATGCGCATGCCTTCCACGCTGGTGTCGCCCGCGATCCCGCACAGCCCCTCAATGCCCGTGCCACGGACCAGGCGCATGAGGATTGTCTCGGCCTGGTCGTCGGCATGGTGCGCCTGCAGAACTCCATCAAGCCGATGGGCGGAGATGGTCCGGCGGTAATGCTCCAGGCGAACCATGCGATAGCGCGCCTGAAGATTAGCCGGCAGGTCTGCAAGGTGTGGCTCGATCTCGCTGCGTCGCGCCAGGCTCAGCGGAACGACCAGCGCGTGGCAAAGCTCGCGCACGAAGTTCGCGTCGAGGGTGCTTTCGCCGGCTCGGGTCTCGTGGTCGAGGTGGATGGCGTGCAGGTGCAGATCGTCGCGCATGCGCGCCAGGTGCAGCAACGCCACGCTGTCCGAGCCGCCGCTGACCGCGACGCCCCATCTCCCCGATGGGATCTGCGCGATCGCGCGCTGGAGAATTTCCTGCCCGCTGGTCATCGGCTTACAATCTAAACATCATGCGGCGGGAATGCATCCTGACGATATCTCTGCTCTGTATGCCCTTCGCGGCGGGCGCTGATGATACGCTCGACTGGCTGCTGCAAACTCACGCCACCACCGCCCCGGCGACCCAGCCGGCCGAGCAGTCGCCGGCCGTCAGCCCGCTGGTAAAGCCAGGCAAGGAACAGAGCGTGGCGGGGGAGATTATCCTGAGTACCGGCGAGACGATCGCCGGCGACATAAGCACCACACCCGGCAAGCCGCTGCGCATCTGGGCGGAGGAAGAGCGCCAGTACTACGATGTGAACATCGCCGACATCCGCGAGATCAGGGCCAGCGTGCTTTGGGAGCGGGAAGAGCGCGAGTGGCACTTCATCGCCAGCGGCTCCGACATCAAGGAATACACGGACAAGACCTATCCCGCGCGGGAAACGCAGTACACCTTCGTGCTGCGCGATGGGAAGGAAGTCACTGGCGGCGTGGCGGCGCCGCTGTACGTGCAGACTCCTGAGGGCCAGCAGCGCTTCATCCTGCACAAGCGCAACAAGGGGCAGGCCGGGGAAACTCTCAATGACCTGGTCTACGTAAAGATGGTGCGCTTCAGCGATCGTAATACGCCCTGATGATGGCGCGATACTCGGGCGCGATCGCCCGCAGATCAGGCTGGGCGTGAGTGCCGGGTAGGGCCGTGCCGGTTGTCTGCTGGTCCTCTGACTCTGTGACTTTCGATGCCACCACGCCGCTGCCGATAGATTCTCCTGCCTCGCTGCTGGCCTGCCCTGCCCCGGTGCCGGGGCCATCTGTGCCGGCGACATCTCCGCGTGCAGTGATGTTGAAATCGGGTTGGCCGGCCGCCGGTTGATGCGTGCCGCCGGTTGCCAGTCCCGCACCGGCCATGCGCGGCTCGGCATCCGAGCGCGTCCCGCTCGCCTCCGACGGCTGGCCGACGACATCCTCGCCGGCGAACATGTCAGATGCGAAATCGGAGCTGGCCGACCCGGGAGGAGCCGTCGGCCGCCGGCGCGAGATGTTGCGCATGGCCGCCATCAGCTCGTTCTCCTGCGGCGTCGCCTGCTGCTGTGCGCTGCGCGCGATATGCTGGGGAGATTGCGCGACGAACGGCTCTTCGCTTGCCTGCGGCACAAGTGGCAGCAGTCCCAGCAGGATCAGTGCGGCGATCCAGTAACGCAGGCCATAGCCGCCCGGATCAAGCACTGCCGGGTCAATCCCGGCCGCCACTTCCTCCGCCCGTTGCGCCGTGGCCCGGGCCATTTCCTCCTCTTCATCGTGCGATACAAGTGCCGTCGAGATGAGTTCCTTCAGGGCGAGCTGTCGATCCACCTCGATGGCGGCCGACAAAAGCGTCGGGCCGCGCCAGCGAACCAATAGATGCAGCAGCAAGATGACCGATGCCGCCAGCGGGATCGCCCATGTCCAGCCGAGCAGGCGGCAGATAGCCATCGCCACCAGCACCACCAGCGCCCGCCAGGCAAGCTCGCGGGCCAGGTAGGAAGCGAGCAGTCGCCGCCGCGCTTTGCGGGCAAGGTTTTCCACTGTGCCGGCCATACTTCAACAATGATTGTCGCCGCGAACTGCCCGCAGGCAAACATTGCTTTATTTGTTCACCCTGCTCCAGGCACCTACACTGCTGTTGCCGATGGAAGCGTACCTGTACGAGGAAATGTTCCGCCTGGAAGAGCGACACTGGTGGTTCGCGGCGAAGCACCAGATCGTGCTGGCCATGCTGGCGCGATACCTGCCTGCTGGCGCAAAGATCGTCGACATCGGCTGTGGCTGCGGGCGGATGCTGCAGCTACTCTCGCAACGTCACGAAGCCATCGGCGTCGATGCCTCGCCGCTGGCGGCTGACTTTGCTCGCCAGCGCGGCGTGAACGTGGTGCAGGGCATGCTACCCGAGCCGATCGGCCTGCCGCCGGGGGAGTTTGACGCGGTGCTGATGCTGGATGTGCTGGAGCATCTGGATGATGATGTCACCTGCGCCCGCGCGGCGGCCAGCCTGCTCAAGCCCGATGGCATCCTGCTGATCACCGTCCCCGCGTACCAGTGGCTGTTCGGCCCGCATGACGTGGCGCATCACCACCGCCGGCGCTACACGCGCAAGACACTGAAGCACGCCCTGGAGGATGCCAACTTGCAGGTCGATTATCTCAGCTACTACAACGCGATCCTGTTTCCCCTGGCGCTGGTCCAGCGATCCGCGCAGCGCATGAAACGAGACCAGACAGTAAGCACCGCCCCGCCCCCCGCGCCGATCAACGCACTGTTCCGCAGCATCTTCGCATCCGAGCGACACATACTGGGCAAACTGCCACTGCCCTTCGGTCTGAGCCTGCTGGCGGTTGCGAGACGGGGATGATGTGCATCCTTGATGGCCACAGATAGGGCATAGATGGATTCTTGATTGGATGGGAGTTCCGATCTCGATTTTCGATCTGCGACTAGATCGCTGTCCCGTACTGACTGATCCGATGCACCAGTCAATCAGCACTAACAATCAACAGAATCATCCGTGCCCCATCTGTGGCTCAAACCAAGCTGATATTTAAGGCATTCCCACCACGAGCGTTGTCGATGCGACTGCCACGCCGTTCTGCAGGAGCCAGGTGAACAGCGTGTTGTCGCGCAGGTCCTGCCAGAGGATGTCGTCGGTGCCGTCGCCGTTGAAGTCGCCGACCGAGCGGGAGGCGAACTGGAAGAAGCTCATGCCGCCAAGCTCGGTGATGGTAGCGACATGCCCGTCGACCAGCAGCCAGGTGTAAACCCGGCCGGTGTTGTAGTCGCCCCAGAGGATGTCGTCAGTCCCGTCCCCGTTAAAGTCACCGGTATGGAGCACGCGGTTCACCAGCAGGCTGTTTACCCCCAGCGTGTTGAAGGCATACGCACTGCCATTGGAAACCAGCAGCACACCGATTGTGTTGGTCGGGTGATTCAGCACGGCCAGGTCATCAGTGCCATCACCGTTGAAGTCCCCGATCAGTGACAGCTCGGCGTCGCGCAGGTCAAGCAGCGCGATCCCCGTCGCACCCTGGACCACGCTGCTGTTCACCAGCCAGGTCAGCACCTGTCCGGTGGAGCGATCCAGCCACAGGACATCGTCATGGTTGTCGCCGTTGAAGTCGCCCACGCCGGCCACTTCATGCTCGTTGAAGTCGGCCAGGCCCAGCCCGATGAACCCGATCGATGTACCGTTATTGACCGGCCAGAAGCCGACAAAGCTGCTGTCCGGGAAGGTCCAGAGCACATCATCGGTGCCATCGCCGTTGAAATCGCCGACGCCGGCCAGGGTGGCCGTGAACGGGTCGGACCTCCCCATCGGCACCACGCCGACACGCACGCCATCGCGGATGATCCACGTCTCAACCACGCCCGTGTCTGGATCCAGCGCCAACAGATCATCGGTCCCGTCGTTGTTGAAATCGCCGGGGAACAGAACCGGCGATGGCGCAGGCAGCGGAACCCCGGGCGGTTGCGGAACCGGCACGCCGCCGGGGTTGTTTACCACGATCATGTCATCGCACATGCCGATGTTGTTGCCCTCGTCCTCCTCCTCGACCTGGTCGCGCGAGTCGACGCGCACCAGCAGGAAGTAGTTGCCCGAGGGCACGTTCGGCACGGTGGCGACGCCGGACATCGTGGCCTGCCCCTGTGGCGAAAGCGCCGTGCCGGCAAACTCGTCCACGATCATGTCATCCGCGCTCCAGTGCTGGTCGAGCGAAAGACGAGCCTCGATGAAGTACTGCCCGGTTGGCGTGTCCGTCGACAAGTTGGCGGCCGTCACCTGGTAGGTGAAGGCATCGCCAGGCAAGTAAATCCCCGGCGAGCAATCCACATCGATCACAACAAGGTCAGGCGCGTGCAGAAGAAGCCGTCGCTCCAGCGACTCGGTGAGCAGCTTGTCCATATCCTCCCCCCTTCAGCGGATACAGGAGTGCCAACAGTGTTAGGACAAGCAAATGGAAACAGTCAACCAACCACCACAGACCAGACGGTGGAGGCCGATTGATTTTTGATCGGCGGGATGGAACAAGATTTTCGATTTGCGATTTTCGATTGAGAACCGCTATCCCGTCCTGATCGAATCGAGTCAATCAACAATAAACAACCAACAGATCATTTGTGGCCAGATAAAAGTCAAACTACGCCACTACCGCCCGCTGCATGACCGTGTGCGCCAGCGAGAAGCCCAGTTTCTCCACGAAACGTTTGCCGATTTCGTTTGCTTCCAGCAGCGGGCAGCAGACTGTGCGGAACAGTGATCGGGCGCAGATGTCGAGCATGCGGCCGGCCATTGCGTTCCCGATCCCCTGTAGGCGGGCTTCCTCCCTCACGAACAGGTCCATGATGAAACCGACCTGGCCGGTGGAGATCACCGATGCGTACGCCACCGGCTCACCCTGGCGCAGCGCGATGATCGCGTCCACATGCGAGTCATCCAGGTGACACATGGCGGCCTCGGCGGCCTGCTCTGGGGAGGCGGCCGGGCGCATGATGGCCGCGATCTGGTGCAACTGGGTAAACGCCGCCCGCGCCGGGATGATCATCAGGTCGGTGTGCGTCTGCGGCAGCGCGTGGCTGATGTAGTCGAGCCGCCAGATCTCCACCCGGCGCTCCGACAGCCCCTCGATGGCCGGCGAAGTCTCGGGATTGTGCCATGCCAGCGGGCGGGAATTGGCGTCGGCGAAATAGCGTGCGACCTCCGCGGCCCGCTGGGCGTCGAGGACGCCATGCACGCAGTTCGCCTCCTCAATCTGCGAGAGCTTGGCGTTGGCATAGGCGGCCGCCTCACCAAACACCGCGGCGTCGGCGCAGTGTGATGACCACAACTGAATCGCCCGCCGATACTGAAGCACGATGTTGGTATCGTCGGCACCCTGGATGACCCTCAGGCTCGTCATGCTGCGATTGTATCAACCGAGTTGGCGATTGTGGCGCACGCAAGCTTCAACCAAACCGCTTATCCCCGGTAATGAGAGTCTGGAGAGGTTGATGTTCCAAGTTTTCTGTCTGTTCACCTGTTTTCTGCTGGCCGCGTGGGCGGCCGCCGCGGAGGAGCTTAACCAGTTTTCCCTTGCATCACAGGCCGACTGGGCGGCCCGGCGCGGACTGCTGCTGATCCTCGATAATCGCTACGACTCTGCCCCCAGCAAACTGGAGCGGCTGAGGGTCACCATCGCCGTGGGGGATGGCAGCAAGTGGCACATCCGCAGCATTCCCGGCAATTTCCAGTTGCAGAAGGATTACCAGGTAAAGGCCAGCATCGACGGCGCGCACGTGACGCTGTTTCTCGATGGCGAGCAGCGCGAGCATTTCCCCGCGAGCTTCGCCGCGTCCGATCAGCCGCTGTCGTCTTTCGGGTCGCCGGAGTGGGCGCGTCGGCCGGCCGAGTACCTGGTGCACCAGAAATCACTGACAATCACCACGGAAGAGGGAACACGGACGTTTGATGGACCGGCGACGATCGATCCCCGCCGGCACCTGTTCAACCCCGGCACGCTGCAGGAGCGCTCGATGAAACTCTCGGCGCCGATGACGATCGAGGCAACCTTCCAGATCGTCGCCGCCCCTGACCTCAAGGCGCTCTCGCCACTGGTGGACAGGTATGGCCAGGTCAATTTCGCCATCTGGGAAGGCAAAGTCACCAGCGATGAGCAGCTGAAAGCCGCCATCGCAGAAGAAGATGCCCGCCTGGATGAATGGGAAAAGACGCTCCCGCCGCAGGACAAGTTCGGCGGGCGCACCGACCTGGGATGGAAGGACGAGGCCACCGGCTTTTTCCGCGTGGTTAAGCGCGGCGGAAAGTGGTGGCTGATCAGCCCTGAGGGCAACCCCTGCTTCTTCACCGGCATCAGCAACGTCCCGGCCGACAACTGGGAAGCCACTCCCGTCACCGGGCGCGAATATATCTTTGAATCGCTGCCCCCTTCCAACGGCGTCGCCCGCGCCGCCTGGGGACATGAGTACTGGGGCGACGCCGGCATACGCTATTTCGCGCCGCAGGCGGTCAACCTCATGATCCAGTTCGGCGATGACTGGCGCAAGGCGGAGACGGATCGTGCCATCCGCCGAGCCCGCGCCTGGGGCTTCAGCGGCATGGGCAAGTGGACGAACATGCCACAGCAGACGCGCCTCCCCGTGCTCAGCCGCAAGGGCGTGATCAACCTGGTGCGCCACCCCGACACCTTCGACCCGGAAATCCGCAAGCAGTTTCGCGAGGTGCTGGAGCGCCAGCTCGTGAACCTCAAGGATGACCCGTGGATCATCGGCTTCTCCCTGGGCAACGAGATGGACGAGTGCTTCACGGCCGATGAGGTACGCACCATCCTGCGCATGGGGGATGGCTCATCGCACGCCAAGCGGGCCATGGTCGATTTCGCCATCGCGAAGCTGTTCGACGGCGATGCGGCCGAGCTGGCCAGGGAGTGGAAAGCAATCGGCACCACGGCGGCCGAGCTGTACAACCTGCGCCTCACGCCCCGTCAGCGCGACATCGAGCCGCTGCGCATGCTGCTGGCGGAGGATTACTTCTCCTTCGTCTATCGCACGGTGAAGGAACTGGCGCCCAATCATCTTTACTTTGGCCACTGGATCCTGCCCACCTACTGGCACAACGAGAATGACTGGCGCCATATCGCGCCGCACTGCGATGTGATCGGCTTTGACCTGTACGAGGATGACTTCAACCAGCAGCGGCTACAGGAGCTGATCCGAGAGAGCAACAAGCCGGTGTTTTGTGGCGAGTTTGGCTTTCCTCCCCATTGGGATGGCGAGCGCGGCTTTGGCCGCTTCCGCACCGGTGTGGCAGACGAGCAGGAGGCCGGTAAACGCTACGCCCGCTGGGTCAAGGCGGCGGCCGAGAATCCCTGGTGCGTGGGCGTGAGCGTCTTCCAGTATCGCGATCAGCCGGTGACCGGGCGCGGCCCGGTGGCAGGGGCTTCCCCCGCGGCTGTGCATGGCGAAAACTACGCCTTCGGCATGGTCGACATCACCAATCGCCCCCGCTGGAGCCTGCTTGAGCATGTGCGAAGTGCAAATATCCAGGCGGCCGTGTGGCGGAACTCACGTTAAGCTGGGAGATCTTGGCTTCGACAGACAGGCCCTGACGTAGTAGACTAACCGGCACTATCTCGCGGGGAGTTGAGTAGAGAGAGTGCGCATTCAACAATGAGCGACAGCGAAACAGCACAGAGCGAATTAACCCGTCAGTGCCCGGTTTGCGAAGGGGACATGGCCGCCACGGATACCATTTGTGGCGAGTGCCGCCGCGAGCTTGAGAGGCAGGTCATGCTCGTCCGGGCCGAGGATTACCCCCTGCCCACCAGGGTGGTTCAGAACGGTGTCGATGCCCCCGAGGCCCCGGCCACCGGCTCGGTGCCACTGGAGGAACAACTGGATTCGGCGGTCAATGCGGATGATGAGATCGACCTGCTGCCACTGGCGCCGGTGGAAGAGTTCGTGCGACCATCGACGGTTGCGGTAGCGCCGGCTCCTGCGACGACCGCCACCGCTACCCGGGCAACCACTGTCGCTGCCCCGGCCCGACCGCCGGTTGCTGCCCCCGCGCAGGTGAGCGCTCCATCTTCACTGCAGCCGCACAGTCGATGGAAGCTGGCGGTGATTGTGCTGGCCATAACGGCCGTGACGGCCATCCTGGCCGCCATAGTCTGGTCGCTGGTGGTTCCCTCTCACTCGCAGCCGGCCGGCGAGACGGCAGAGCCGGCCATCGTGACCGAATGACTTGGGGCTACTTCTGCTGTTCCTGCTGAGTCGACGCTGAAGCGGCGTCCTTTTCGGAAGGTTCCGCGCCTTTGGCGGCCTGTTGTTCTCGCTGGATAGCCTCGTAGATCTCTTTGCGGTGAACAGTTACAGACTTGGGCGCTGTAATCCCCAGACGAACCTTGTCGCCGCGGATATCCACCACGGTGACCTCGATGTCATCTCCGATTTTGATCGTTTCGTCCCTCTGACGGGATAGCACCAGCATACTGGCTCCCTCCTGGGAAAAGGGGCCCTTTTTTGATAAGCGCCTCTTTCCGACGCGAATCCGTTCCACGCCGCTGGCAGACTGCCTGAAAAGACACCGCCAATACGTTCCAGATTAGCCTAAAACCGCTATACAGGCAAACCCGTTTCCGGCGTGTTCATGTCAGCGGCGCAAATTCCCCGGCCAGCCATCTTTGCGCCAGCTTCACGTAGTGGCCGGGTATCCAGCGAATGTATTGCAGCTCTTCTTCGCCGACCTCTCTTCTTATCCTTCCCGGCACTCCCATCACCACCGAGCGATCCGGCACGATCATCCCCTCAGGCACCACCGCGCCGGCCGCGATGATGCATTCGCGCCCGACCTGGACCCGGCCAAGCACGCGGGCGCCCATGCCGATCAGCGTCCCCGCACCGATGCGCACGCCATGGACGATCGCGCCATGCCCGATCGACACATCATCTTCAATCACCTGCTCGCGACCGCTGTCGCAGTGGATCACCGCCTGGTCCTGCACATTCACACGAGCCCCGATACGGATGGGCGCTACATCCCCGCGGATCACCGCGCCAAACCAAACGTTGGCATCCTCTCCCAGCTGCACATCCCCGGCGATGGTGGCGCTATCCGCGTAGAAAAACCCCTGTGCTGACCTGGTGAACTTTGCCACCGCTGTGTCCTTTCCTGCAAAGCCGGCAACATGCTAACGGAAGGCGAGGCAAAGGCATACCCGATGGCGTGAGCGGGCTGCCCGGGGTTGCGTTGGCCATCACTTTTTCGAGGGAGCTTTTCGCTGACGACGCAGAAGCATGATTGAGCTCATGCCCACCACCATCAGCGCGGCTGGCTCGGGTATCGCGCCGGTGTACAGCGTCACGCCGCCCGAAGATCCGTGGTTGTAGTGGATGAACAGCTCCACGCCGTCATACACGCCCACACGCGCGTTCTGGGCAAGGCCGGCAAATGTGCCCTGTAGATCGCCGCCAACGCTGATGATCTGGAACTCCATCCCTTCGGTGAGCGTGAAGCCTTCCAGCAGTTGCACCTCCAGCGTCCCGCCCAGCGTGGCGTTGCCGTCGATACGGAGCTGGTCGTATCCGGTACCCGCTATCACGCCGCCCAGTTCAATGGCAAGTACGCCGGCCGGGTCCTGTACGTAGTCGCCGGTGATGGTGAGGATGCCCGGAGAATTGCCCGGGGAAACGGTACCAGCATTCACCACGCTGCCGGCGATCGTTCCGACGCCGCCGAGCACGCCCAGCGCCGGCACGCTGACATTGCCCGAGGCGCTGCCGGTGATATCGAGTGTGCCGCCGGTCCAGTTAAAGGTGCCGGTGGATGTGTCGAGGGTACCGGTGACCAGCGTACCGCCTTCCTGGAGATTGATGGCGCTTGTTGCGGTGAGAAGTCTGGTCGCGCCACTGACCGTGACCTTGCCGCCGGACCCGATGGTGAGCTCCCCAGTGCCGTAGTAGATGACCCCGTAACCATCACCGCCCAGGTTCAGGTCTCCGCTGATGCTCCAGATCGAGTCCTCGCCGCTGACCACGGCCCGGCCGAGGGAGTCATACGAAGGGCCCAGAGAGCTATTGCCGCTGTAAACGCTGCCGCCGGCGGAGATGTTCAGATCACCGGTCCCCATGTCGCCGACAAAGAAATCTCCGGCAATCTGCCACTGCGAACCTGTACCGGTGACGTTGGCGACTCCACTCGACGTGTTGCCGGAACGGGCAATGTAAGCGGTGTTCGCGGTTACCAGGCCGCCATCTTCGATGTTAAGTTCGCCGTGGCCGGCCAGGCCGACATTGAGATTGTTAACAGCCCACAGTGAACCGCTACCCGTGACGGTAACCTTCGCCGAAACATCCCCCACCGCGATGGAGCCGTTGGACGACAGGCGGGTGACCACCTGGCCGCCATCGGAGATGGTCATCTCCGCGGGGCTAGAGTAGCCTACGTACATGTCATAGGTGCTCCAAATGGAGCCAGGGCCGCTTACGGTGGCGGTGCTGGCGGGAGTGTCTGGATTGCCGCCGCCAATCCGCACGCTGGCGTTGGTGACCTGGCCGCCGGAAAGAATGTTCAGCTCACCCTTGCCCTGCTGGCCGATGTTCAGGGCGCTGACGATGTTCCACTCGGAATCTGCTCCCGAGACATTCACGATGCCGTGGGCGCCGGCCAGCGTGCCGACGCTGCCAGTGAAACTGCTGACGGTAGCGCCATCACTGATGGAGAGAGTACCGTGGCCGCCCCGGCCAATGTGCAGCGACGTCCCGAACGACGTACCGGCGTCCCAGACGGAATCCTGACCTGAGACAGTAACAGAACCGCTTGAACCTGGCTCGACAGCGATCGTTGCCTCGCTGCTGGTGAGCTTACCGCCGGACTGCACGGTGATCGTACCGGTACCTTCCTTGCCGACCTCGAGTTTGCTGGAGTTAAGAGCCGAGGCCTGGCCGATCACGGTGACAGCGGCACTGGCAGCCTCCCATGACCTCTCACCAACGATCACGTTGGTGCTGTTTACAACACCGCCGTTCTGTATCGTCAGGATCGACCGGCCCATATCGCTGATGACAAGGTCTGCGCTCTGGAAGCGGGAACCCGCACCATCGACCGTGAGTGTGCCGTTGGACTTGGCACCGGTTCCGACATAAGCGATGTTGTTGGTGGAAACCACTCCACCGCTGGTTATGTTGAGAGTACCGTCACCGGCCAAGCCAACGTACAACTGGTTATCAACCGTCCAGCTTCCCCCGGTGGAGACGCTCACCTCGCCCGTACTGCTGCCGCTGAACCCGATGGTGCCGACACCGGAGCTGACAGTTCCGCCGTCACTGATGTTGAGAGTGCCCGACCCCTGCTCGCCGATGGAGAGTCTGCCATCTACCGTCCAGCTTCCGCCGGAGATTTTCGCCACGCCTGTACTGCCAATGTTGGTGCCGAGGTAGCTGGAGCTGGAGGTGAGAACCCCGCCATCGCTGACGTTCAGTTCTCCGTACCTGTAGTGGCCGATGTGCGCCAGGACGGTAGACAGGCGCGACTGATCGCCGGTGATGGTAACGGTACCTTTGGAGTCGACAAAGACCATGCCAGCCGGCTCGTGGTAGCCCAGATAGAGGTTACCGGAGGTGGAGACGTTGCCGCCGTTCTCCACGGTCAGGTTACCTGTTCCATAGTAGCCGACATACAGATCGTTTCTGGCCTCCCAATTCGACCCGGTTCCGGATACCAGTACATTGCCGGTACCGTGCTCATAGAGACTGGCGCTATGCCCAAGATGAGTCTGCATGGAGGTGGTG
>JAKORQ010000031.1 GCA_029777755.1 Planctomycetota bacterium | reverse complement strand
TCTTCCTCACCCTGCTCATCGGCTTCACCGTGGCGCCGATGTTCTGGATGGTGATCACGTCGCTGAAGACCGGCTTCGCCGCCATGCAGTATCCGCCGCAATGGTGGCCGGCCGAGCCGACGCTCGAAAACTACTGGCGCCTGCTCGATCCCAACAGCAGCGTCGGCAACGACTTCCTGCGCTACTTCTGGAACAGCCTCTGGGTCTCGACCATCACCACCATCCTCGCGGTGGCTGTAGCGGTGCCGGCGGCTTATGCCTTCTCGCGCTTCCGCTTCCCCGGCCGCAACTTCCTGTTCTTCGCGGTGCTGCTGCGTAACATGTTCCCTGCAGTGGTGTTCCTCGTGCCCCTCTTCATCCTGATGAAGGTGCTGGGCCTCGTGAACACCCACGGCTCGCTGATCCTCACCTACCTGACGTTCGGCCTGCCACTCGCCATCTGGCTGCTCAAGGGGTTCTACGACAACATCCCCATCCAGTTGGAACAGGCCGCACGCATAGATGGCGCCACCCGCTTCCAGGCCTTCCTGCTCATCGTGATGCCGCTCTCCACCCCGGGCATCATCGCGACCTCGATCTACAGCTTCATCGGCGCCTGGAACGAGTACATCTACGCCTACACCTTCCTCACCCGGCACGATCAGATGACCCTGCCGGTCGGCATCCAGCGCTTCTTCTCCGAGAACGCCACCGATTGGCCCGGCCTGATGGCCGCCACCTTCCTGATGAGCATCCCCGTCGTGGTGCTGTTCCTCGTCCTGCAACGCTATTTCGTGCGCGCCCTGACCGAGGGCGCCGTGAAGCACTAACTCCCGGGAACCGCTATGGCTCAGGTAATCCTCAAAGACGTGGTCAAGAACTACGGCCCGGTCTACGCCGTGAACCACGTGTCGCTCACTGTCGAGGACGGCGAGTTCGTCGCGCTCGTCGGCCCTTCCGGCTGCGGCAAGACCACGACGCTGAACCTCATCGCCGGCCTCATCCCGATGTCGGGCGGCAGCATCTCCATCGGCACGCGCGACGTCTCGGGGCTCGACCCCAAGGACCGTGACATCGCCATGGTGTTCCAGAACTACGCGCTCTACCCGCAGAAGTCGGTCTACAAGAACCTCGCCTTCCCGCTCCAGATGCGGAAGCTGCCGGCCTCGGAGATCGATA
>JAKORQ010000312.1 GCA_029777755.1 Planctomycetota bacterium | reverse complement strand
GGGCGGCGGCGTTCATCGGCGATGACCTGGAAGAGGCCCGCGAAGTTCTGGTGCAGATGGCCAAGCAGCCGAGCCACCCGTTCCGGCTTGATGCCGTGGAGACGCTGGGCAAGCTGCCGCAATCCTCGGTGACCAACCAGTACCTGCGGCAGTTGATCAACGTCGACGATACATCTGTCCGCATCGCCGCCTACCAGGCGCTGGTGCGCAACAATGATCCGCGGGTGTACAGCCGCGTCATTCGAGAGAAGTTCGTGCTGGACCTGGTGCCCAGCAGCGCGCCGCCGATGATCTACGCCAGCCGCCGGGGCATCCCGCGCCTGGCGATATTCGGCATGCGGCAGTCGATCATCACGCCGGTGACATTTGCCGCCATCGGCGCTCGCCTGACGGTGAGTGCCGATGCGGAAGACGGGCCGGTCACGCTGTTCTACCGTTCGGAAAGGTCCCTGGGTGACAGCGTGACGGCGGCCATCAAGCAGACATCCCGGGCAGACCTCGCGGATATCATCGCGCGGCTCGGAGGCGAGGCGGCCGATGGTGAAATCCCGATGGACTTTAGCTATGCCGACGTGGTGGCGATCGTGCAGACGATGCACGAGCAGGGCAAGCTGGTCGGCCAGACACTGGATGGCAAGCCGGTCCCGATCACGCTGGTGATCGAGGAACAGACGAGCTGGGGGGATCAAGACCTGCAGGGGGCCCCGCGTATTCCTGACGCCGGGCGCCAGATCGGCGAGGATGAGGATCTGATCGCCCCGCCCATCCCGGATGCCGAGGTGGAGGATAGCCTTGTGGAGTAGAAGGTGCCTCTCCGCACACCCTCATGACGGTCGGGTGGCAGGAGTGGGTCAGGGAGGACCTGGCGAATGCGACTGAAGAAGCTGATTGTCCACGGATTCAAGAGTTTTGCCGACCGGACCGAGTTCGTGTTCGATCGCCCCATCACCGGCATCGTCGGGCCCAATGGCTGCGGCAAAAGCAACGTGGTCGACGCCATCAAGTGGGTGCTGGGTGAGCAGTCGGCCAAGAGCCTGCGCGGCGAAGCGATGATGGACGTCATCTTCAATGGCTGCGCCACCCGCAAACCGGGCGGCATGGCAGAGGTGATCCTCGTTTTCGAGAATCCCAAGCGCGACGATGGCACTCGCGTCCTGAATATCGAGTCAGATGAGGTGAGTGTTGGTCGGCGCCTGTTTCGCGATGGCACCAGCGAGTACATTCTGAACAACCAGAACGCCCGCCTGCGCGACATCCGCGAACTGTTCCTCGATACCGGCGTGGGCGTGGACGCCTACAGCGTTATCGAGCAGGGCAAGGTGGACCTGCTGCTCCAGAGCAATCCCCAGGAGCGCCGCCTCATATTCGAGGAGGCGGCCGGCATAAGCAAGTACAAGCAGCGCAAGAAGGAAGCCCAGCGCAAGCTGGAGAAGGTCGAGCAAAACCTGCTGCGCGTGAATGACATCGTGCAGGAGGTGGATAAGCGTTTGCGTGGCGCCCGTATACAGGCCGGCCGGGCCCGAACGTACCAGGAGTATTCGTCGCGCTTGAGTGAACTTCGCCTCAGCTACGCCCTGCGCGAGTATCACCTCCAGGCCACTCAGCTCAAGGACCTGGAGCAGCGCGAGGCCCAGACCAGGACCGCCGTTGAACAGGCATCGACGGAGCTGGCCAGCGCACAGGAAGAACTTGCTGCTTCGCGCGATCAGTACCAGGCGATCAACGAGCAGAAGCAGCAGGTGGAACGCACACTGGTGCAGACACGCTCGACACTGGAGCAGGTGAAGCAGCGACAGGGATTCTGCCGCCAGCAGTTGGAGCAGATCTCCGAGCAGCTTGAGACGTTCGCCGCCGATCGGGCTGCGACGCAGGAGCGCTTGGAGCAGGTGGTTGCCTTGCTGGAGAGCGAGACGCAGGTGCTGGCCGAGTTGACCGAGTCGCTCAATCGCGAGCGAGCCGGCATCGAGAGCACCATGCAGGCCTTCAAGGAGGGCCAGCTCCAGCTCAACCAGCTCAACCAGCAGATAGAGCAGCATAAGTCGGCCATCCTCGACCTGATGCGACGCCTGGCACAGGTCAACAGCCGCATCGGCGCGATAGAGATTGAACGGCGCAACCTGGCGGCCCAGCACGAGAGACTGACCGCCCGCAAGCAGGCCATCTCGCAGGAGATTTCCGAGAACGAGTCGCGCAAGGCGTCGCTTGAGGAAGCCCTGGCCGGGGTGATGGAGTCGATCGCTACCCAGCAGGCGGCCATGGAGCAGAAAAAGCAGGAGGCCGCCAACATCAGTAAGCAGGTGGCGCAGCTTACCCGCGAGATGGGCGAGGCCCGCGAGTCGCGCTCGGCGTTGATTTCCCGGCAGAAGATGTTGCAGGACCTGGAGAATCGCCGCGAGGGCATGGCCGAGGGCGTGAAGGCGGTGCTGAAACATCGCGACCAGAAGTTCCCGTTCATTCGCGGGTTGCTGGCCGACGTGCTCAAGCTCGACCTGGAACATGTGAAGGTGGTGGAAGCGGCGCTCGATGGGCGCGACCAGTGGTTGCTGGCCGATGATTCGGCCGCGGTGGCGCAGGCAGGCGAGGAACTGGCAAAGCTGGATTCGCGCGTCAACATCATCTGTACTGACCGCATCAAGGACTCGCAGCAGGCGTACGACTTCAACCTCCATTCGCAGCGTGTGCGCATCGCCGCCGACTTGGTGCAGGTTGAGCCGAAGGATCGGCCAATTGTCGAGCATCTTCTGGGCAGGACCCTGGCGGTTGACACGCTGACGGATGCTTTTGAGCTGCAGCGACACACTCCTCCGGGATATCGCTATGTCACGCAGGCCGGCGAGGTGCTGGAGGATGACGGGACGCTTCGCATAGGCAAGCTGGGTGCGTCGATGGGCATCCTGTCCCGCCGAACCGAGCTGCAGAATGTCATCCAGCAGATTGCCGAGGTGGATCAGGCCATCGCGCAGCTCCAGCAGCAGATCGAGCAGGGTAGCGCCCAGGCGAAGCAGCTTGAGGCTGACATGAACGCCCTGCGCAATGAGACTTATCAGCTCAACACGCAGAAGGTGGAGCTCAGCAGCCAGATATCGCAGGTGAACGACCGGCTGGCAGCACTAAATCGCGAGCAGCCGCTGATCGAGCGCGAGGTGGATATGCTCGGCGAGCAGGCCGATCGCCTGGAGCAGGAGAACGAGCGCCTGGTCGAGCAGGGCAAGCAGATGGAGGCGGAACAGGCCTCACACCAGCAGGCGATCGAAGAGGACACCGAGCGCCTGCAGCACCTTGGCGAGGAACTCCAGAGTCTTTCGGAGCAGCTTACCGCGGCCCGCGTGGCACTGGGCAAGATCCAGGAGAAGCAGCTTGCCAGCCAGCAGCAGGTGCAGCGGCAGACGGCCGCCCGTTCCGAGCTGGCGCAGCAGCTCGAGCGAATTGCACGGTCCAGTGAAGCACTCGAGGCCCGCCGTGCGGGTGTGGAGGATGAGCTGGCACAGGCACTCGAGCAGGAGGCGGAGCTGACGCAGAGGCAGGAGCAACTGGCAGCGCAGCTCAATGAGGTCACGCAGCAGGCGGCTGAGCTGCTTGAGTCTGTGCGCACCTATGAAGCGAGCGTGGAGCAGATCCGCCGGCAGCATGCCGAGGCGGAGAAGGTGCTGCATGAGCTGGAACTGCACATCGGCGAGCTGCGCGTGCGCGTGGAATCGCTCATCCACCGGACGCAGGAGGAACTGGATCTCGACCTGGTGGAGCGGTACAACGAGCTGGCGTCGAGTGAGGCTGGTTACGAGCCGGCCGACATCGACTGGGATGCGGTTGCCGACGAGATCAAGTCTCTGCGCGACAAGATCCAGCGCCTGGGAAACGTCAATCTCGACTCCATTTCCGAGCAGGAGGAGCTGGAGCAGCGGCAGAAGTTCCTGGGAGACCAGCTTGCCGACCTGGAAGCGTCGAGAAAGCAGCTTGAGGACCTGATCGAGGAGATCAACCAAGCCTCAAGTGAGCGCTTCGAGAAGACCTTCAACCTGGTGCGCGAGCATTTCCAGGGGATGTTCCGCAAGCTGTTTGGCGGCGGCAAGGCGGACCTGTACCTTGAGACTGAACTGGTGGACAGCAAGCCGCAGATTGGCCCGGATGGTCAGCCGCTCCCGCCGCAGAAGGTGGATGTGCTGGAGGCAGGCATCGAGGTCATCGCCCGTCCGCCGGGAAAGCAGCCGGTTTCCATCAGCCAGCTCTCCGGCGGCGAGAAGACCATGACCTGCGTGGCGCTGCTGCTGGCCATCTTCAAGAGCAAGCCCAGCCCGTTCTGCATCCTCGACGAGGTGGACGCGGCGCTGGACGAGGCGAACAACACCCGATTCAACATGATCGTGCAGGAGTTCACCCAGAGCTCGCAGTTCATCGTCATCACGCACTCCAAGAGAACCATGCAGATCGCCGACACCCTGTACGGCATCACCCAGCAGGAGCATGGCGTCTCCAAACGGGTGGCGGTGCACTTTGACCAGGTGGACGACGATGGCCGCATAAAGGAACAGGCCGCCGCGTAACATCCAGATTCCATCCCGGTGCGTCTTTACGTAATCTTGGCGTAGCTTAGCTGTATGCCTAGACTAGGTTTACGTGCGGCACGCTCTGCCGTGGTCGCGTGACCCTGGCGAGTGCCGGCACGCGTCGGGAAAATTGTCCCTAACCTGGGTCTGCCACAGAGTGTCTGCATCTGAGGATAAGGCTGGCATCGATTTGGGCGCAGGTGCGTCGGCAGCTCCGACTGATGCGCAACTGGTGCAGCGCGTGCTCGGCGGCGAGCGCGAACAGTTCGATGAACTGATCCGGCGGTACCAGCGGCGCGCCCATGCCGTCAGCTACCGGTTGCTGGGCGATGCCCATGATGCGGCCGAGGTGACGCAGGATGCGTTCCTTAAGGCATACAAGAGCCTGGGCACGCTCGACAGCGCAGAGAAGTTTGGCGGATGGTTGATGCGGATAGTCTCCAACCTGTCGCTCAACCGGAGACGCTCACGGAAGAAATCGGCGCCGCTTCCGGAAGACGACCTGCTCAGGGAGCAGGAGAGTACAGGTGGCGAGCACCATACCCAGACTGGCAGGGCCGAAGACCCGTATCAGCAACTGGCAGGGCAGGAGCTTGGCGAACGGCTGCGAATGGCAATCGAATCCCTGCCGGAGAAGCAGCGTCTGGCGATAGAGTTGTTCACAATCCAGCAGATGCCGCAGAAGGAGGTTGCCGAGGCGATGGAATGCAGCGTGGAGGCCGTCAAGTGGCATGTTTTCGAGGGACGGCGAAAGCTGCGGGAAATGCTCAAGGACCTTTTAAGCGAGCGATAGGGCGATGATCGACGAGAAACTCCAGTTCGCGATCAGCCAGTATATCGACGGCCAGTTGCCGTCGGAGGAGGTTGCGCGCCTTGAGGCGCGTATCGCATCCGATGCGCGCCTGCAGGAGTTAGTGCGCGAATATCGCGAGCTTGACCGCCTCCTCAAGCAGGCCGCCCCAACACCGCAGCAGGACTGGGAGCAGATGCAGCGGAACATCAGTGCCGCCATTGCTGCCAGTGAGGAGCCAGCCCCGATCCCGCTTGTCACCCCCAAACCCACGTGGAGGTGGCAGCGCCTGGCGCTCGCGGCCAGCCTGCTGATATGCGCGGCCATCGCTGTCGTGACCTGGAGATCGGCCGGCGATCGTGCGGAAAGCACGCCGTATACTGCCGATCTGCCTCCATCCCCCAGCCAGGATGGATATGCGATCGTGACGGTGCTGCGGCCCGAAAACGTGGCAAGCGAGGAGGGCGAGCTGTTTGTGCAGGTGAGCCAGGAACCGGGGCATATCCCGGTGCTGGAGATTGGCGCTCAGCCTCGCTATTTCGTCTCGGAAGGGGCATCGCGCGTCCTCATTTCGGCGTTGCCTGTTGATGAGTTCGTTGATGAAGAATTCGGCATATTGCACTAGAATGCGCTTCGACGGCCCGCACAACTCGACCGAAATGCTCCATGCGGGCGATGTACAGGGAGATGCAAGATGAACTGCAGGGATGCACTGTGGAGGGGTTTGCTGACATCGATCCTGATGGGGTGCTTCGCTGCGTCGGCAGTAGCACAGGACATGTCGGCGCTGATCAACCAGGCGCTCGACCAGCGGGTGAAGGCGCAGTTTGATACAGTCCTGCCGGAGGCGATGAACCAGATCTCCCAGAGCACCGGCGTGCGCATCGTGGCCGACCCGGCCGTATGGGAGCTTCTCCCGTGGGGCCAGCAAACGAACATCCAGGCCAAGATCGAGAACCAGACCCTGCGCCAGGCACTGGATGCAATCACACGCAAGCTAGGGCTTACATACGTGACGCGCGAGGATGCCCTGCAGCTTCAGCCCGTGCCGGCGCTGCGCCGCATCGGCAGGCGCGGCACCATACAGGAGCTTCAGGCGCTCGATCAGCTTGCGTCTCTGCCGATGGACACCGCGCAGGATCGCATGACGGTCAAGGAGATCGTGGATGCGGTCGACAGGAAACTGGCGGACGCCAAGACTCCATTCTCCATCGAGTATCGTCCCGGCGACACCGTTCGCCCGGACAAGACGGTTTTCATTCCCCGCCACTCGACGCTGGCCGAGGCCTTGGAATCGATCGCCAAGGAGACGCCGCTTACCTGGTTCCCGCGCGACAAGAACATCGTAGTGATTCCTAAAGAGGAGCAGATACGGAACCAGCTTTCCAAGACTATCACACTGCGATTCGCGGGCGTGGACATCGCCCAGGTGCTCACGGAACTGTCGCAGCAGTCGGGGGTCCGCTTTGAGATGGAGCCCGGTGCGCTGCAGCGCGTGCCAGCCGAGGTGCGCAACGTGCAGCTCATGCTGGATAACTCATCGGTGCTGCAGGCGCTCGACTCGATCACCGGGTTCACCGGGCTGGGATATGTGATTACCCCCAGGGGTGTGTACATATGGAACCAGTCCTCGTCACAGCCCTCAGGCAAACGAGACCGGGTTGTGGGCATGATGACACTTCCTGAGTCAGGAATTCAGGTTTTGCTCTTTGATTCGCAAGTTCCACAGTATATGAAAGAGTACCTCGAATTCCGCAGGGAGAAGGAACTCGAGAAGGTCAGGAAGTTGATGGAGCAGGAGGGCTTTCGCCCGACGGAACCAGCAACAAATCCCAGTGAGCCCGGAGCCGAGGATCTGTAGGAGAGGTGGGCGCGGCGCCAAGAGAGCTGACGCCTGTCCTGCCTTTAACCAAACATGACAATTCTGCCGATCGTGGCCATTTCGGCGATCATCCTTATGGTCGCCTATCGGACATATGGAAACATCATCTGCCGCTGGTTGGGGATCGACGACAAGCGCGTGACCCCGGCGGTCGAGTTCCAGGACGGAAATGACTTTGTACCCGCTCCCGCGCCGGTCGTTCTGGGCGGGCACTTTACCGCCATCGCGGCCGCCGGCCCGGTGGTCGGCCCGATCGTTGCAGGGTATCTGTTTGGATGGGTGCCGGCGCTGCTGTGGATTCTGCTGGGGGCGATCTTCATTGGCGGCGTGCATGACAGTGGGGCGCTGTTTGCCAGCATCCGCAACAAGGCCGCCAGCATCACTCAGGTGGTCCGGGAGCAGATGAGCCGCCCGGCTTACCTGACATTCCTCATCTTTGTCTGGGTATGCCTGGTGTACGTGGTGATCGCCTTCGCGGACATCACGGCCGGGGCGTTTTCTCGCCTGGAGCAGGTTCCGATCACTGTCGGCGGCGAGATAAAGCAGTTTGCCATCAACGGCGGGGCGGTGGTCGTGGGATCAAGCGCGTACCTGCTGCTCTCGGTTCTGATGGGTCTTGCGATGCGCTACGCCCGCATCCACTGGTTCGCGCTGCTCAGCGCCGCCGTGGTGCTGCTGGGTGTGGTGATCTGGAAGTCTGATGCCATCGCGGCGGCGCTGGCCGGCTGGGGCGTGCCCCTGCTGGACCTCTCGGGAAGAACCGCCGAGCAACTTGGATCAACCCGCAAGCTGTGGGATCAGCTCCTGCTGATCTACTGCTTCATCGCCAGCGTTGTGCCTATGTGGCTGTTGCTCCAGCCGCGCGGGGTGATCGGCGCGACATTCCTGTATGCGGCGCTGTTTTTCAGTGTGGTCGGAACGCTCATCGGTGGCTGGTCGTCTGAAGGGTCGCTGGCGGTGCAGTGGCCGGCCTTTGTCGGTTTTACCAGTGCCAACGGCCAGCTCCTGTTCCCGTTCCTCTTCATCACCATTGCCTGCGGCGCGTGCAGCGGTTTCCACTCCATCGTGGCCAGCGGAACGACCTGCAAGCAGATCCGCTCAGAGAAGGACGTGCGCTCCGTTGGCTATGGCGCCATGCTGCTGGAGGCGATGGTTGCGGTGTTCGCCCTGTCCTGCGTGATGGTGATGGCGCCGGGGGCGAAGGTGACCAGCCCAGAGGTGGTCTATGCCCGCGGGCTGGGGAACTTCATGCAGTTCTGCGGCATCCCTATTGAGTTTGCCATAGGGTTCGGCCTGCTGGCGTTCTCCAGCTTTGTGTTTGACACGATGGACGTGTGCACCCGCCTTGGCCGGTATGTGATGCAGGAGTTCATCGGTGTGAAGGGGCTGGCTGGCGGTATCGTCGCCACCATCCTCACGCTGGCCGGGCCAGCGCTGTACCTGTGGGCCAGCCCTCCGGGAAGCTTTATGCAGTTCTGGATCCTATTTGGCACGTCGAACCAGTTGCTGGCGGCACTTACGCTGGTGGGCGTCGCGGTGTGGCTGAAGTACTCCGGCCGGCGGGCAATGTTCGCGGCGATCCCCGCGCTGTTTATGGTGGCCACCACTTCGACAGCGCTGGTGATCAACGTGATGCAGTTCTACCGGCAGTATGACGAGACCGAGGCGCTGGCGCCCGCGCTTAACCTGGCGATCGCCTCGATGCTGCTGGCGATGTCCGCCTACGTGGTTGTCGACGCGGCCCGGGCGTGGTTTGCCGGCGATCGGCAGGGGCCGGCGGCCGTGGAGACGGTTCCAGCCAGCAACTGATCAGCCCAGTTCCACTTCGCGATCCAGACCCTTTATGGGAAGTCTTGGCTGCACAGGCAGGCCGGCCTCCTGGAGGGCCTGTTCGATCTCGATCGCCAGTTCGCGATTGTGCGCGATCATCTGCGAGAAGAAGCGATACTCGCGCGACCCCGGGGTTGGCACGCCAACCTGGTCATGCTCCTCAACGGCGAAGGCCCAGGCGGCGCCCAGCTGGCGGAACAGCGCCAGCTTCATGTGGGGGTACGACTGGTTGCCGAGGCGGAGAAATATCTTCGAGGGGTTGCGCTGTGAGTCCTTCTCCAGTACCGCGCTCTGGTAGAACTCGTCCCTGGGCATGGCACGCAGCGTTTCCACGCGAAGTCGCACGGCTGACGGTGGAGCGCCGTGGTATGCGTGCTTCAGGTATATCTCCACCGCTTTGAGAAAATCACGTGCATCAGGAAGGGCGTGCGACACTCTCACACCTCACAAATTCAAAAGGAGCTACCGAATACAGCAGCTTCAATCGCTCCCAACGAACTGATCCACCGCTGTGCGGTATAACATGACCAGTTTTTGCGTCAAGTCGCCGGGTCTGTCCTGGCCGATCGGCTTGCGCTCGATTCGGCAGACCGGCATTATCTCCATGATGCTGTTGGTGAGGAAGCACTCGTCAGCATCGAGCAGGTCATTGATGGCCAGTGCCTTGATCTGCACGGGTATGTCATTACTCCTGGCAAGCTCGAGCACAACGCGGCGAGTGATGCCCGGCAGCACGTTGCTGGCAGGATAGGGCGTGTTCTCGCGGATCAGCGGGTCTTCCAGGTCCTGCTGGGTTGGGGGCGTAAGCAACTGTGAGTTCTTCACGATAAAGACATTGCTGATGCTGCCGCTTTGCAGGTAGTTGAAGATGTTGAACCAGAGGGCCTCGCCGGCTCCACGGTTGCTGGCCTGGCGCATGGCCGTGAAGCGCGAGAAGTAGTCGAGCGTCTTGTGGCCGGCCTGCACATCGAAGGGATTTGCCTTCTGCTGGTCATACGCCAGCACGGTCATGCCTTTCTGGTAGTACTCCTGGGGATACGCTTCGAGCGCGGTTGCGGTGATGAAGATATTGGGGTCGAGGCGCAGTCCATGGACAGGATCATTGCTCATCGTTCCACGGGTGATCGTCAGGCGCAGGCGGGCCTCGGTCAGCTCGTTTGCCTCCAGCAGTTGCGCGATGGCGGAAGAGATTTGCTCATCGCTGTAGCTGATCGGCACGAACATCGCCTGTGCCGATCTGCGCAGACGCTCAAGGTGGTAATCCAGTCGAAACACCCGGCGACGGTACGCGCGCATGGTTGTAAAGATCCCGGCCCCATGAAGCAGGCCGGTATCGCGGATCGAGATCGCCGCGCTGTGGTCATCGACCAGGTTTCCGTTTATCCAGCAACTACTCATCAATCTTCTCTTTCTCGTTAGCGGGGCAGCTCGTCTTCGCTTACGCCAAGCGCCATCAGTGCGGCCCGTGCCTTCACAATTGTTTCTTCATACTCGTCGGCCGGCCTGGAGTCGGCCACTATTCCGCCACCCACCGGCACGCGAACGTCATCGCCGCGAATCACAAGAGTGCGAATCGCGATATTGAACTGCATAGTGCCGTCCGCATCGAGGTAGCCGATCGCACCACAGTATGGCCCACGTGGCTCAGGCTCCAGCTCGCGGATGATCTGCATGGCGCGAATCTTCGGCGCACCGGTGATGCTGCCGCCGGGAAATGTCGCCTTGAGGATCTCCAGCAGGCCAACGCCCGGGAGCAGTTCGCCCGTGATCGTGGCCGATCCGTGATACACCGTGGGATGTTCCTCGATCTGTCGCCCGCCACAGACCTTTACGGAACCGATGCGGCAGACCCGGCCAAGATCGTTGCGCTCCAGGTCCACGATCATGTTCAGCTCCGCCTGGTCCTTGATACTGCTGGCAAGCTGCTCGCGCATGCCCTCGCGGCGGGGACGGGTGCCCTTTATCGGGCGAGTCTCGATGCGCCTGTACTCGTCGTCATTCCATATTCGCAGATAAAGCTCAGGGGAATTGCTCACCAATGCAAAGTCGCCGTAATCCAGTAGTGCGGCATACCAGGCCGGGTATAGCTGCTGCACTCGCAAATAGATGTCCCGTGCGGAAGAATTGGTGTGGAGCAGAAGCTGCTGCGCGAGATTCACCTGGAAAATGTCACCGGCCGCGATGTAGTCGATAGCCTTCTGTATCACACAGATGTACTGCGGCCGAGTGAAGTTGGAGCGGACGAACCGGGAGGTGAGGGGACGGGAATCCCGCAGAGCTTCAGCATCGCTTTCGATCAGCTCATGCTCGCTGAAGATCAATAGCGGCAGCCCCGGTTCATGGCAGGAGGCGGCCGGCTCTAGATATGTCCCCAGTTCATAGGAGAGATAGCCGATCCAGCGGTATCCCGTGCGCCGCTGAGTGTCGAGCCACGCGATGGCGTCCAGTGGCGATTCCCAGCTCTGCATGATCTGGCCGGACATATCGCGCAGCGTCGCCCGTCCATCGGCATCACATCGCAAGATGCGCTGCGCCGCGCCGCATGGCCGGCGCCAGTCGTTGCCGGTTTCGTCCGTCCGCGAACTGTCCAGTCGAACCAAACACCTCATCCGGCAGGTGATATTAGATCGGACGCGCATATTCGCAATCGCTGGCCTTTTTGCTTCTTGCTGACGTCGCCTCCGCTATAATCAGGGCATACACGTCACTGTTCCGCGCTCGTTTGCAGAAGGAGAGGTTGATCATGAGCCAGTACGGTTCACAGCAATTCCCCGGGCCGAGACCTGTCCAGCCTGCCAGGCCGATACCTGTCCAGGACACTTCACCGATTGGCCTGATCACTGAGCCGGCCACTCCCAGCGGGGAGAGCAAGATCAAGGCCTTAAGCTCGGCCGGCTCGGTTCGCAAGGACCAGTACAAGCGCACCCCATACGTGAATGGCACAGGTGTTTGCCGTGTGCGCACGTTTCATGGGAAGTTGTCCGACCAGGGGCTGGAGTACCTGGACAATGCGATCAATGAGTGGTTGGACAACCACCCCGAGGTTGAGGTGAAATTCGTCACCTCCTCGGTGGGCGTATTTGAGGGCAAGATGCGCGAGCCGGCGCTGGTCCTGAACCTGTGGTACTGATCGGGGAAATCTCGGCCAGCGATAAACTGCCCTGCGCTATCCCGCCGTGGTAGAATTGGCTTATCGAGGTGCGGCGGATGAGCGAATTCCACAACCAGCACGGCGGCCAGCGCATGGATCAACTGATCGATGCGGTCAGAACCAGGTCACTGGTGCAGGGGATGTTCGACTACGGCGCATGGACGCTGCTGGCGGCGGCCGGCGTCCTGATCATGCTCATCGTGACCAGTCGCGTGTTCATGGTATCGCTGCCACCGCGGCTACTGCTGCTGGGCGGGGCTGGAGTGCTGGCACTTTTCATTGCCCTGATCCTGGCGATCGTCTTCAGTCCTTCGCGCCTGGCGACGGCCATACGCATCGATGAAGTGCTGGGGCTGAAGGAGCGTTGCAGTACCGCGCTGCTTTCGCGCAACAGTAAGGATCCCTTTGCCCAGGCCGCCGTGCATGATGCCGAGCGCACCGCCGAATCAGTATCGATCCGCAAACGCTTCCCCCTCAAGTTCCCCCGCGCAGGTGGATATGCGATCACCGCGCTTCTCCTGCTGGCAATCACCGACGCATACCTGCCGCGGTGGGATCTGCTGGGTAGGGAGGAGCAGAAGCGCGAGGCCGCCGTCATCGAGCGTCAGCGGACGGCCGCTGAGAAGGCATTGCGCGATGCCCGTGCCGAGGTGCTGGCCATCCCGCGAATCCTGCAGGATGAGAAGGCGCTTGCCTCTGCCCGCAGGGAGATTGAGGCGCTGCTCAATGAGGAGATTAAGGATCCCGCGCAGGCAATGAAGGTTGCGCAGAATGCCTTGCGCGAGGCGGAGGCCGCAAGGCAGAAGATCGCCGACATGCAGCGCTATGCCAATGCCGAGCTACAGAAGCAGGCATTCAAGCCGCTGGCCGAGCAGCCTGACGGGATGCTGGCTGAGGTGCAGAAATTACTTGGTGAAGGAAACTTCGACAACGCGGCGCAGAAGCTGCGGCAGATGGTCAATGAGTTCTCGGCCGCTGATCCCGATAGGAAGGAGCAGATGGCCAATGAGATGAAGAATCTGGCCGAGCAGATGCGCAAGCTGGCCGAGGATCCGAACATCCAGGAGCGAGTTCGCAAGGAACTGGAGAAGCTGGGCGCGAATCCAGAGCAGGCTCGCCAGATGGCCGGCGAGATGGCCAACGCGGCCGCCGGCGATCGTGATGCCCAGCGGCGTGTGCGCGACATGGCCGAAAATCTGGCCCGCATGGCCAATGACGGTGTTCTGCCTTCCCCGGAGCAAATGGCTCCGTTCATGCAGAAGATCGACCAGCTTCAGGGGCAGGCGGATCTGCAGCAGCGGGCATCCGAACTGGCGCAGGCTGGCAATCAACTGGCAAACGCGATGGCTCAACAGGCGCAGCAGCAGAGCGGGGATCCCCAGCGGCAACAGTCGGCGCAGGCCAACCAGCAGGGCGCACCAGGACAGCAGGGTGGCAATCAGCCACAGGGATCGCAAGCCGGCCAGGGGGGACAGCAGCCGCAAATGAACCAGGGCGGACAGGGGTTGGCCGATGCGCAGCAGGCCATGGAGGCGGCGCTGGCCGAGCTTGAGGCAATGCGACAGGCGGCCGAAGCCGCCCAGGCTTCCCGCGGAGGCGATGGAGGCGGTGAGAGCGACGGCAACGAGGGAGATGGCTGGGCATCGGGCGAGAACGAGCAGCAGGGAGATGGTGGCGGCCAGGGATTCGGGCAGGTGCCATCTGGACCTAACGCGGGTGGCATAGGTGCAGGCGAGCGCCCCGCAGGATCGCCCGCTCCATTTACCGTCAAGAAAGAAGTGTCACCCGGCCAGACCGACGAAAAAGGCAGGCTGATTGCGTCTTGGCTGGTGAAGGCCGACTCGGTGAAGGGAGAATCGAAAGAACAGTTTAAGGAAATCATCATGTCCGCGCAGCGCGATCAGGCCGAGGACGTCGATCAGAACCGCATCCCCATGCGAGCGCAGAAAGCCGTGCGCGACTACTTCAATGCCCTTGAGGAAGAGGCGCGGTAGCTGCGTTTGCAGCCTTCAAGCAGCGCACTCATTCACGAGATCCACTGTCGCCGCGCCCGGCCACACGCCCGGTCCATCGACCTTGTAATATTGGTCCAGCACCTTCTGCCAGTCGCGCAGCGACAGCACATTGATGAAGGCGTCCTTAACCCGCTGGCTCTCGGGATGGAAGCGGGCGTAGCGTATTCCCATTTTGCGCATGCGCCGGCCGGCCAGTTGCTCGCCGTGGATTTGCATGGCCTCGAGGAAATGCTCCATGAGCGCTTCTCGCTGCTCGTGGACTGTCGGGGGATTGAGCAGGGCCTCATCGACGCCATTGAGCAGTTGGATAGCGTGCTGGAAGATCCATGGGTTGCCGATAGCGCCGCGGGCTATCCACACGCCATCAACGCCGGTCTTCTTGAGCATGGCGACCGCCGACGCGGCATCAAACACATCGCCGGAGCCGAAGATGATGTTGTCGGGGTAGCGCCTCTTCAGCTTGCGCAGGAAATCCCATGAGGCCTTGCCGCCGTATTTCTGCTCAACAGTGCGTGCATGCACCGCGGCCGCCGCGTAGCCGCAGGAAAATGCCGTATGGAGCAGACGCTCGGCTATCTCGTGTGACTCGGCCGAGTCGTCGTAGGCCCGGCGGATCTTGAGCGTTGTCGGGACGCGTGCCGGCAGGGCGTCGCGCACCGCCTTGAGCATGTCGATCGCCGTGCTTTCATCAGAAAGCAGGTGCCCGCCGCGAGCCTTGTTGCGGATCTTCTTCACCGGGCAGGCGAGGTTGACATCGATGACGTCGTAGCCGGCCGATGACAGGATTGTCGCCGCCCGCGCCATTTGTTTCGGCTCTGAGCCGATGAGTTGCCCGGCGATAGGGTGATCCTCATCGTTTATATCGATCGATTGCTTCAGCCCCTTCCCGCCGTTGAGCAGGATGACGTCCAGCAGTGCCTCAGTGACGGCGTAAGGACAACCGCGACGGCGGGCCACCAGCCGCATGGCGCGGTCGGAATAGCCGGCCAATCCGGCCTGCATCAGCGGATACGGAAGATGTACCGGTCCAATATTCACGGGGCGAAATATCATACTGAGCCATTCCCGGAAACAACACCCACTGGATTCAAAGGTACGATAGGTGTATCCGTTTGTTCTACAGTTGAGCTGGCATGTTTGGACTGGAGTTTCTTTTCTCGGCCGCGCTATTCGCACTGCCGCTGGCAGCGCTGCCGCTGATTCTCCATCTGTTGCACCGCCGCAAGAGCACCATCGTTGAGGTCCCCACGCTGCGTTTCATCCAGTCGGCCCTCCAGCAGACCGCGGCGAGGAGAAAGGTACAGAGATGGTTGCTGCTGGCAATCCGTATGCTTCTGCTCGCTTTGCTGATATGGGCGGTCGCCCAGCCGGCGAGGATATTGGCGTCGCGATTCTTCTCCTCGGCCGGTGACTCGGTTGCCGCGATCGTGGTCGACACGAGCTGGTCGATGCAGTACCGAAACGACCAGCTTCCGCTGCTGGATCATGCCCAGCAGATCGTGCAGTCGCTGCTTCGGGATCAACTGTCGGAGTCATCTGTGGTGCTGGTCACCGGTGATGGCGAGCAGGGGACTTTCAGGCCAAGTGCCGAGCTACTGACACAGTGGACACCGCTGGAATATTCGGCCAGCGCCACTCCACTGGCTGATCGCGTGCTGGCCGCCGCCGAGATGCTTTCGCAGAATCCGGCCAGCGAGAAGCTGCTGGTGGTCATCTCTGATTTTCAGTCACGCGATTTTCCCCGGCCGCTGCCTAAGCTCAGCGACGATCTGCGCGTGGTCGCCATCGACCTTCGACCGGAGCAGCCACGCTCGGCTGGCGTGCAGAGAATATCCCTTTCGCCGGCTCAGCCGATCGCCGGGCTGGGAGCCAGGGTGGAAGTGGAACTGGCCGGCCCTCCGAGTGATCTGCGGCCGGTATCGCTGGAGGTCGCAATTGTCGACGGCCGGCAACTGCTGCAGCGGCCGCCGGTGATGGCGAGCTTCGATGACTTTGGGCATGCCGTGGTCCATTTCGACCTGGAGATGCCTGCGGAGCGCTGGCAGATCATCACCGCCCGGATCGATGGCGAAGATCCCATGCCATGGGATGATCGGCGCCAGCTCGCGGTAGAGATTCCGCAGCAGCAGCGGGTCATTGTGCTTGATGGCAGCGACACCACCGCGCAGGCACGTCGGCTGGTGACCTTGGCGCTCGATCCCCAGGAGGGGAGATTGGGGAGCTGGCCATTGCGGGTGGAGAATGGGCGATCGATCTCAGGCCACAACGCCGTGGTGGCGATACTGGATGCACTTCCCGATGCTCCGACCGCGCAGGCATGGACAAATCACGTAAACGCCGGAGGCACACTGGTTCTTATGCTCAAACCAGGCATTGAGGCGGCATGGCATGGGCCTGCGTCCGAGGCGCTGGAGAAGCTGCTTCCGTCCCGGCCATTTGCGGCCGACCACGGCAAGGTGTTGCGCTTCGCTCCGGCGGCGGCCGCACGACAGGATGCGTCCATGGCAGACCTGCTGAGCAATGCCGCAGTGCTTGAGGGCTTGCGCGCTGCCCGCATCGTCCACATGGCCGTGGAGGATCAGCGCAGCACCGGTCTCCTGATTGCCAGTATGGCAGGGGATGAGCGCGCTTCTGTAGATCGTTCCGGCCTGCTCTACCTGAAACGAGTGGGAGCAGGACGAGTCTTCACCTGGAGCTGCATTCCCGACGGCGTGAACACCAATCTCGGGACCCATCCGATGTTCCTGCCGCTGCTGGTGAACCAGTGTCTGCGTCCACTGCATACGTCGTTCGCCGGAAATGCTCAGGTGGGCGAGTTGCTCTCCTGGCCGCATGCGCGGCAGCAGCGGGAAATGGAACTCCACACACCAGGCGGTGCGGCGTATCGCCTTCCCGTCTCGGATGGCAAGGCAACGTACACCGCCACGGAGCCGGGCATCTACACCTGGCACGTGCCTGGGGAGCAGGAATTGCGCGGACTGGTAAACGTCAGTGCCCCCGGCGCAGAGTCACAAACCAGCTACCGCCCGGCCGAGACACTTCTGCCCGATGGGCCCAATGTGCTGGTGGCGCGCTCTCTGGATGAACTTCACAGCCGCATCGCCGAGGTATCCCAGCCACAGCCGCGCTGGACAGTGCCACTGGCGATGGCTCTGCTGCTGCTCTGTTTTGAGGGCCTGATCTCCACTGAGAGCGGGCCATGGTCGTGGCTCAAGCGCTAAGGCCTAAGCCACAACCACGTTCACCAGTTTCTTCGGCACGTACAGCTTCTTCTTGATCACCTTGCCTTCGAGCCAGGGTTTCACCTTCTCCGTCGAGAGGGCGGCGCGGAAGATGAACTCCTCATCGGCGTCGGTCGGTACGACGATCTTGTCGCGCAACTTGCCGTTCACCTGGATCGGCAGTTCCATCGTTGATTCAACCAGCTTGGCCGGGTCGAACTTCGGCCAGGGCTGACGTGCCAGCGAGTTCTTGTGGCCCAGTCGCGCCCATATCTCCTCGGCCAGGTGCGGCGCGAACGGCGCCAGCAGCAGGGCAAAGGTATCCGCCAGTTCGCGCGGAACTTGCTTCAGGCCGGTGAGTTCGTTGTTGAGCTTGATCAGCTCGGCGATGGCCGTATTGAAGCGCATGTGCTCGATGTCTTCGCCGACCTTCTTGATCGTGCGGTGCATCTGGCGCTCAAGGGCATCGGGAATCGGGATGTCCGCAACCTTGCTGCTCGAACGGTTATCCTCGTCGTCGCCGAGGATGTTGCGATAAATGGACGAAAGGAAGCGGCTCATCCCCACGATATCGCGGGTGTTCCAGGGCTTCTGCGCTTCCAGCGGCCCCATGTACATTTCGTAGAGGCGGAAGCAGTCAGCGCCGTAGTCGCGCACGATCTCATCGGGATTGACGACATTGCCGCGGCTCTTGCTCATCTTGAAGGCGCGGGCGTCGACAACAATGCCATCCTGGCCCTTGAGCTTGAACTTCGGCCCGGCCTTTTCCACGCTGTCGGCATCTACGCGCCGGCCGACGCAGCGCTCGCCAGTCTTGCGATGGACGCCGGTCATGGCGGGCTTGCCATCCACAACTTCCTCGTGGACGTCGACAAGCTCATCGGCGCTGACATAGCTGCCATCGGCGCGGGTGAAGGCGTGGAACTCCATCTCGCCCAGGATCAGTCCCTGGTTGATAAGCTTCTTGAACGGCTCGGGCGTGCTGACATGCCCGAGATCGTAGAGCACCTTGTGCCAGAATCGGGCGTACAGCAGGTGCAGCACCGCGTGCTCGACACCGCCAACGTACAGATCCACCGGCATCCAGTACTTTTCCTTCGCCGGGTCAATGAACTTTTCATTATTGGTGGGATCGATGTAACGCAGGTAGTACCAGCAGGAGCCGGCCCACTGCGGCATGGTGTTGGTTTCGCGACGGAACTCCCGGCCGGTCTCGTCAACGTACTTGAGCCAATCCTTCGCCTTGGAGAGCGGCGGCTCGGGAGTGCCGGTGGGCTTGAAGTCCTCCATCTCAGGAAGGGTGACCGGCAGCTCAGATTCATCGAGCGCGTAGGCATTGCCATCTTCGTCCAGCACGATGGGGAATGGCTCGCCCCAGTAACGCTGACGGGAGAACAGCCAGTCGCGCAGCTTGTACTTGACGCTGCGAACGCCGATCCCCTCGGCTTCCAGTGCCCTGATGATCTGCTCCTTGGCCTGCGGCATGGGCATGCCATTGATGATCTCGGAGTTGACCGCCACGCCATCTTCCTCGAATGCCTTGTCCAGCTTCTCGGGGATGATCGGCTTGCCATTGGCATCGGTGGCCGCGACTACCACCTTGATGGGCAGGTTGAACTTCCTTGCAAAATCGAAGTCACGCTGGTCGTGCGCCGGCACCGCCATGATGGCGCCGGTGCCGTAGCCCATCATAACGTAGTCGGCAATGTATACGGGGATCTGCTGGTTGTTCATCGGGTTGATGGCATAGCCGCCGGTGAATACGCCAGTCTTCTCCTTCTGGTCGGCCATGCGATCGCGGTCGCTCTTGGCCGCGCACTGCCTGCGGTATGTCTCGACAGCTTCCTTTTGCTCGGGCGTCGTGAGGCGATCGACCAGCGGGTGCTCGGGGGCAAGCACCATGTAGGTCGCACCATAGAGGGTCTCGGGGCGGGTGGTGAAGACGGTGATAACCGGTGTCTCCTCCTCGTCGGGAAGCTTATCGGCCACGATCTCAAAATCGACCTCGGCGCCGACGGACTTGCCGATCCAGTTGCGCTGCATCTCCTTGAGGCTCTCGGGCCAATCAAGCAGATTGAGGTCGTCGAGGAGGCGATCCGCGTATGCGGTGATGCGCAGCATCCACTGCCGCATCGGGCGTCGCTTGACCGGAAAGCCGCCCACTTCGGACTTACCGTCGATCACCTCTTCGTTGGCCAGCACCGTGCCAAGCGCTGGGCACCAGTTCACCGGCACTTCGTCCATGTAGGCGAGCCGCTGACCGTCAATGATCTCACGCTGCTCCTCGGGCGACAGCTCCTTCCAATGCCGCAGC
>JAKORQ010000311.1 GCA_029777755.1 Planctomycetota bacterium | reverse complement strand
TGGTGATGATCCATACCTACCGCAAGCGCGAAGAGTATCGCAATGTGCAGATCGACTGGAGCCGCGTTCAGCTTGCTCCCTTCGGGAGGCGCTTCTTCGCCGGGATGATCGACCTTCTGCCGGTGATCCTCGCCATGCTGTATGCCCGCATGAACGTGGCGGGCGTGGAGACGGTTTCCGATATCGTCCAGTCGGCGGCTGCCTCTGAGGTAATCGCCAGCGCGATACTGATCTACCTGCTGCACACCACCATCACCGAGGCCATCTTTGGGCGCTCCATCGGCAAGATGATCACCCATCTGCAGGTGGTGAATATGCAGGGCAAGCGGCCGGGCATCGCCTCGCTGCTGATCCGCAACGTCCTGCGCGTGGTTGACATCGTGCTGTGGTTCACGCTGATACTGATGGTCTACCTGCCGCTGCGCCAGCGGCTGGGCGATCTGGCCGGAGGTACTGTTGTGGTCGTAGATCGCGAGCACGCGCCCGGTCCGCAGTGATGATGGCGCCTGTTCGTCGGTTCAATCCGGCCGGCGCTGGAGCTAGAATTGGCTTGAGGGCAAGAGGGGGTGGCAGAAGCGCGGAGAGGGGGAGCGTGTCATGCCTATCCACAAGCTCAAGCATCTGCTGGACAGCGCCGGGGTAAAGTACCAGACGATCACCCATTCAGAGTCATTCACGGCGGCGGAGACCGCGCGACTGGCGCATGTGCCGCCGGAACAGATTGCCAAGGTGGTCATGGTCAGGATTGATGACCGCATGGCGATGCTGGTTGTGCCCGGTAATCGCGTGGTGGACATGGAGAAACTGAAGGAGTTCGTCGGCAGCGAGGATGTCAGGCTCGCCAACGAGAAGGAGTTTGAGGACCTGTTCCCTGAATGTGATCGGGGCGCCATGCCGCCGTTCGGCAACATCTATGCGCTGCCGGTCTATGCCGACCAGAGCCTGCGGGATGACGACATGATCTGCTTCAACGCTGGCAACCACTGGGAACTGGTGAAGATGCCCTACAGCGACTGGGAGAAGCTGGTAAACCCGAAGATCGGCAGCTTTACCCAGCCTCGGCTCCAGCGCAACGCGACGCCATCTGACTGGACGCATCCGTACATCTGATGGCCGTCCGGTGAGGCAGTTCGCTGTAGTTAAGTTGCAGCCCTTGCGACGTCAGCGGAGCTGTGATTTACTGCCGGGCATGGTCGAGCAACTGAAGCAGCGTATCAGGACGATACCCGGTTTCCCAAAGCCTGGGGTTCTCTTCCGCGACATCACTCCGCTGCTGGCCGACCCGGCCGCGCTCGCCCTTGCCATCGAGCTGATGTCCAACCGCTATCGCGGCAAGAACGTCGATGTTGTCGTCGGGGCCGAGAGCCGCGGCTTTATCTTCGGCACCGCCATCGCCTGCGCCATCTCGGCCGGCTTCGTCCCGGTGCGCAAGCCGGGCAAGCTTCCCTGCACCACCATCGACTGCAAATACAGCCTCGAGTACGGCCAGGATTCGCTGCAGATGCATTCCGATGCCATCGTGAAGGGACAGAAGGTGGTGCTGGTGGATGACCTGCTGGCAACCGGTGGTACGCTGCACGCGTGTGCCGACATGGTCAACCGACTCGGCGGCGAGATCATCGGCATATCAGTGCTGATCGAGCTGACCGACCTTCATGGCCGGGATAGCCTCAGGCCCTATCCGGTGCACTCGGTAATCCAGTATTGAAGCGGTCGCGTGCCCTCACGACCGATCTGGAGTAGTTCCGGGCAAAGTGGAGAGGGCGGTCCTCCGCCCGCGGGAGGTAAGGGAATCCTCGGCGATCATGCACGATCAGAGCCAGGGAGACCGGAGGATACCCTTCTTCACTACAAAGCAACGACGCAAATAAGCAAGCGTTGACGTCTCGATGCCGGTTAATGCCACTCGGCAGATCTCCGCCGACTCGATGTCCCGCGGCTTGAGGACAAGCCGCTCCGCTTAAGGTTGAGCAGCCCTAGTCCGCCCGTGACTCCGGGCCGGCCGTCTCGACTTCACCCGCATCAGATGCTCCCTCGAAGTCCATGAGGAAGGTGATGCGCGACATCGCCTCCGGGCCGATCCGCTTGCGCAGGATCGCCTTGGCTTTTCGCATCCCGATTCGTCGGGAGACGTGCGCAATGACGATGTTGGGGTTCTTGAGCTTGGGGAACACCTTCAGGAAGTGCTCCACGTGCAGATGCTTGCCAGCCTTGGCCCGTGTCTGGTGGCTGGGATCGAAGAACGTCAGCTCGGTGACGAGAATCTCGGCATTCTGCACATCCGGGTGATCGAATACCGTGCCCAGGCTGGTGTCGCCCAGGTAGGTAACCATCGGTACCTCGATACGGTACTGGATCTGCACTCCCTGCCGGCGCAGCGCCGCCAATTCCTGCGAGCTCTTGCCGGCGAATTCCGGCTTGAGCTTCTCGCGGATGCTGATAAGCGCGTACCCCAGGCTCGGCCCGCCGTGATGGGTCGCCAATGCGCGGATGCCAAAATCCTTGCGCACCTCGTAAAGCTCATCGGGAGACATGCCGATCAGGTTGTACGGTGTGCCCTGGCGCTCAACATTGCGCCAGCACTTGAGCATCGTGTCGACGTCATGCAGGATCTCGCGCGGGACAAACACTGTTCCCGCCTTCATCCCCTGGAATGCCCGCTGTGACAGGTAATAGGGCAGGCCGGCCAGGTGATCCATGTGCCCGTGGCTGATGCAGATGTAGTCACTGGTGAGGGCGAAAAACGGGCAGCGGCCAATGTCGAAGCAGACGTTCATCTCAGGGACCTGCACGACAGTCTCTTCGCCCGCGACGCTGTACCCGATCAGATGGAGGTTTCCAAACTGAAGCTTGGCAAATTTCTGTATAAGAAAACTCTTGGTCGGCATTTCTGACATTGTAGGGAAAGCAGCAGGCTCATTGGTCGATGAGCCTCATATCTTTCCTTGGTAGCAAACGAAATCAGTCGTCCCGGCATCGGCCATCATCCTGGAATGGCCGGCGATAGTGGATCGACGGGTGTATGCCGCGCTTGGTCTCGAGGAGGAACTGCACCAGTTCCTTCACTTCCGGCGTCTGCGGTACATTCTTATTTATGCTCTCGAGGATCTGCGGCAGCGTGCGGTTGTGATGGATGCAGTAGTACGCCGCCCGGATCGAGTGAATGGATGCCTGCGACAGCCCCGCCCGGCGGCAGCCGATCATGTTGTACGCCTTCAACCCGCCATAGCGGGCGGCCGCGAACGGCGGCACGTCCCGACTGATAGGCTCCATCCCCGCGATGATGGCCAGCCGGCCAACCCGGGTGAACTGGTGAATGGCGCAACCACCGCCGACAAACACGCGGTCACCGATCGTGCAGTGCCCGGCGATCAGGGCGCCGCTGGCAATGACCACATCGTCACCTACCACCGAGTCATGCCCGACATGGCAGGAACCCATCAGGAACGTGCGATTGCCGATTCTGGTGGCCGACTCCTCTCCGGGGTGGAAGGAGCGGTGGATGTTGGCCATCTCACGGATGATCACGTCATCCCCGATGATCAGGCTGGTGGTCTGGCCGTTATAGCGCAGATGCTGGGGATCGAGCCCTACAAGAGCCAGCGGCCCGATCTTGCAGCGCTCGCCAATGATGGTGTGGCCCTTAATGTGGCTTCTGTCGTGAATTACGGTGCCAGCGCCTATACGGACGTGGCCCTTCACGATCACGAAGGCGCCGATTTCCACGTCGTCGGCT
>JAKORQ010000310.1 GCA_029777755.1 Planctomycetota bacterium | reverse complement strand
AAGAACGGACGGTCGCTCTTAATCGAGAAGCCCAGCAGCGAAAGCGGCTCTACCGCCATGCCCTCCGACCCGCGTGTCAGGTCTTCGGCGAACAGCACAACGTGGCGCACGATGAAGGTGAAGGCCAATGTGGTGATGGCCAGGTACAGACCCTTTAGTCGCAGCGAAGGCACGCCCACCACTAGGCTAGCGATGGCGGCCACCATGCCCGAGGCGAAGATCGCCAGCCATGCCGGTAGGTGGTAGTCAGTCGTGAGAATGGCCTGTGCATAGGCACCGATAAGCAGAAAACCGGCATGCCCGAGCGAGATTAGCCCGGTGACGCCGGTCAGCAGATTGAGGCCCAGGATGCCGATCGCCATCACGAAAATGGTCGACAGGATGTTGAGCCCGTACGAGCCCAGCACCAGCGGCGCGCAAGCGAGCAGCAGCAGGCATGCGCCTGACCAGGCCCAGGCAGCGTTGTGCGGGGTCAGCGCGACCAGGTCGGCGTAGGAAGTTTTGTAGGTGCGTGTACGCATCAGGTTCTCGCGAGGTGGGTGCGGTGTTGGTGCTTCATTCAGACGCGCTCGATTTCGCGCTGGCCGAACAGGCCGTAGGGCTTGACCATGAGAACGACCACGATCAGCACGAAGCCGGCGATCTCCTTCAGGCCGCGGCCCAGATAGCCGCCCGCCAGGTTTTCCGCCACGCCGATCACCAGGCCACCGAAGGCGCCGCCGATGACCGAGTCCAGCCCGCCGAGGATGGTGGCCGGAAAGCCGCGCAGGCCCATCTGCGATATCTCCGGCTCCAGCGCGAACATCAGGCAGAACGATAGGCCTGCCATGGCGGAGAACAGCGCCGACAGCGCCCAGGCTATGCCGCTGATGCGCTTCACGTTGATGCCCATGAGCAGGGCCGTGGTTTCGTTGTTCGATGTGGCGCGCATGGCAATACCCACGCGCGAGTGACGGAAGAACCCCCACATCAGCAGACACATCAGCGCCAGGATTACCATCGAGAAGATCTGACCCGGGTAGAGCGCTAGCTCGCCGAAACGGATGACCTCCTCACCGAGCGGGCGCGGATACGGTTTGGGCTCCACGCCCCAGATGAGGATTACGGTAGAGCGAATCACCACAGCGAGCCCGATGGTCACCATGACGCGAGAGAACATAGGTTCGCCCAGCATCGGGCGGATGAACACCCGCTCGATCAGCAGGCCCAGCAGCATGGCGATGGGCAGCGTGGTCAGCAGCAGGCCAAAGCACCCCATGTCGGGTATCTGGGCCAGGTTGTAGCTGATGTAGGCCGTCAGCATCATCACTTCGCCTACCGCGAAGTTCACCATACCCGTGGCGCGGTACACCATGGCGAACCCCATGGCGATCAGGCCATAGAGCGAACCGACCACCAGGCCCGACATCAGTAGGTTGAGGAAGTAGCTCATGCGGCGGCCTCCTGGCCGTAGATTTGGGCGATCTCGGCGGCGAACTTCTTTTCGATCACGTTGCGGCGTACCTTCATGGTGGCGGTCAGCTCGCCATCGTCGTGGTCGAGTTGCTTGCGGAGGATGACAAACTTGCGGATGTTCTCCACCCGTGAGAAACGGGCGTTCACCTGTT
>JAKORQ010000309.1 GCA_029777755.1 Planctomycetota bacterium | reverse complement strand
GGCGCCTCGATGGGGATGATGTAGAGCTCAGCATCGATGAGGCTTACCGCCAACATCATGCTGATCAGCAGCATCGCCAGCCCATAGAAGGCCCAATCCTGCTCGATGCCCTGGAGCGTCAGATACTCCGGCACGCCGAAGGCATCGAACGTCATCACGCTCGGGCCAAGGCGCAAGATAAAAAACGCCACGTAGTAGAAGACAAACAGCAGACCGGTGATCGCCTCGATGATCGGGTAGCGGGGAGAAATCGGCTCGCGACAATAGCGGCATTTTCCCCCGAGCATTATCCAGCCAAGGACTGGGATGTTGTCGTACGACGCCAGCTTATGCCCGCACTTGGGACACGCCGATGGCGGCCAGAAAAGGCTCTTGACGCCACCGCGGGGCAGACGCCACACCACCACGTTTAGGAAACTGCCGATGCTGGAACCCAGCAGGAACAGGAACGGAATGATCAGCCAGTGCGACATGTAATGCGGCCACCCGATATTAAGGGCATATTGCTAGCGGCGGGCAACGGCCCGTTGAGCTTGCTCTACTATCCTCCAAGGCCACGCTCTCGACAACCCCGCAGAATCTCTTGCGCGATCTCTTCCGGGCGGCGTCCGCCCGTCTCCACAACCAGTTGCGCCACCTCGCGATAGAGCGGATCCCGGATACTCAGCAGATACTCGATCTCCTCCAGTCCGCCGCCCAGGTTGGTGAGGTTTGGCCGAGAGATGTGAGAGTTGGCATCGCCGGTGATCCTCTCGTGCAATGTCCGCACATCGCCGTGCAGATAGACGGCAAATCGGCCTGATTCACGCAGCAGCCGGCGGTTCTCCTCGCGCACGACTATTCCGCCGCCGGTGGATATGACCGCATGCCCCTCAGCAAGTGCCCGCTGGAGCTGCTCATGCTCCAGGTCGCGGAAGTATCCCTCACCCTTGGCGGCGAAGATCTCGCGGATCGGCATACCGGCCGCCTCCACGATCAACGAATCGGTGTCCACCAGGCCTACGCCCAGGCGCTTGGCGACGATCTTGCCGACGGTAGTCTTGCCGCTGCCGCGATATCCCAACAGTACCACTGACATATGTCGCAAGCGTACACATGCATTGCAGAGCGTCAAAATCGCCACTTTCTGTGACCGTGGCCACAGACATGTCGCCGGTCTGGTTTTTTGATCTCCCCTCGCAGCGTTGAGTTCTGGGACAATGCGGAGAACAACTCCCGGGCGTGCGTCGCGCCCAAGACGAAAGGAGAGTCAGATGATCGAGCTCGTCTCTCGTAATGTGTCGCTGAAGCCCTCTCAACGTCGTCAGATCAACGCCTGGCTGAGACGCCCCCTGCGAATCGGCCAGAGGATCGGCAACTTCGTCATGAAGCTCACGATCCAGAGGACGGGCAATATGTACGTGGTACGAGCCGATGTGCAAGATGGAGCAGGGACGTTCACGTGTCGGGCGCGCCAGGCGAGTGTTCTGGATGCGTGCAAACGGGTCGTGCACGCGGCATACGCCCAACTACACAGCCAGCGTCTGCAACTGAATGCGAGTTGAGACAGTTGGGTGTCAGATGGCTTGAAAAAAGTAGTGAAATAGTGTTTATTCCTCTGGCCCACTCGGACAACCGGGTGGGCCGGTTTTCTACCGTGCCGAAGTAGCTCAATGGCAGAGCACCGCTTTCGTAAAGCGGGGGTTATGGGTTCGACTCCCATCTTCGGCTTTTATTTGTTTTGACCCCCTCTCGAGACGACCTCAAGCCTTGATCAACCGGGGATCGAGCCTGATGGGCTGTTTCTCGCCAACCTGGATGCTCGTGAACTCAGGATGAGCTGGATTGAGCAGGTAGTTGAATTCTCTGGGCACGATCGCGCTTGGCAGACGGTAGGACGGCCGAGCTTCCCACGGCGACCCACTTGTCCCCCACCTGCTCACGCTTGCAGGTGCTGGTGATTTGCGACACGACGACGGGAGCTTGGCCGTCTACCGGCATCGCCAACTCCTCCTCGGCCATCTGGCTTAATTTCATGCGCGCATGGCTGACCTCCAGCCCAGTTGATCAGGCTCTGCCGAATACCGGCACAATGTTTGCGTCTCTCCTCGGCCTCGGAAAGGAGACCATCCATGACGCAGACTCAGAATCTTAACGGTGTCGATGTCGCTGCCCTTCAGCAGACGATCCAGGCCATCCAGGCCAATCCGCAGCTTGGCGGCTTTCAGTTTCGCGCCCATAACCAGTGGCTGGGCGGCACGCAAAACCGTTCGCAGATCAAGGACTTCTATGGGGCAGGTTCAGAAGACCAGACTCGCACGGAGGCGTATGTGATGGACTGCGGCGAGCCGCGCGTGCTTACCGGCAAGGAAGAGGCGGCCAACCCGGTTGAGTATCTGTTGCACGGGCTGGCCGGTTGCCTGACGACCACGCTTGCGGTACACGCGGCCGCCCGCGGGATCGAGATCGAATCTATCTCATCCGAAGTCGAGGGTGACATCGACCTTCGCGGCTTCATGGGCCTCTCCGAGAGCGTGCCGCGCGGTTTCAGCACGATCCGAGTGAAGATGCGCGTCCGCTCCGACGCCCCTGCCGACAAAATCAAGGCCCTGGCGCAGTACTCCCCCGTGTTCAACACCATCTCCCAGCCGGTGAACGTCCAGGTCCAGATCGAAAAGGAGCAGTGACACCGCCCAATCCTCAGCTAAAGCGATACTGAATCAGATTCACGCCATTGCCTATCGCCTGCCCACGGGTAAAACCCACAGGCGAATGATCTCGCGTGAAGAACTGATCCTGGAGTACATGGAGACTCTGCCCTACACCCCCTACCCGGTGCAGGAGGAGGCGCTGTGTGCATGGGCGGAGTCGGAAGAGGGAATTCTGCTTTCCGCACCCACCGGCACCGGCAAGACCCTGGTGGCCGAGGCCGCCATCTACGAGGGGCTGAAGACCGACAGGATCGTCTATTACTCCACCCCGCTGATCGCCCTTACCGACCAGAAGCTGCTGGAGTTCCAGGATACGGTGGAGCGCTGGGGATACTCGCGCGACCGTGTAGGGCTGGTCACGGGAAACCGCACCGTCAACCCCGATGCCCAGATCAAGGTAGTGGTGGCAGAAGTCCTGCTCAATCGCCTGCTGCACCCGGAGGCTTTCGACTTCAGCGAAGTTGGCGCGGTGGTGATGGACGAGTTCCACAATTTTAACGAGCCGCAGCGCGGCATCGTGTGGGAACTGTCGCTGTCGCTGTTGCCAAGGCACATCCGCGTCATGCTGCTGTCGGCCACCGTGGGGGCGGCCGACGAGTTTGTAAGATGGATGTCGCGCAGCCTCGATCGCAACGTCAAGCTGATCGAGGGCAAGGAGCGCAAGGTACCGCTGCACTTTCACTGGATAGGCGACGAGATACTGCCAGACTTCCTCGAGAAGGCCGCCCGGGGCGATGAAGCCACGCGAAAGACGCCGGCGTTGGTCTTCTGCTTTGACCGCGAAGTCTGCTGGAGCACGGCGGAAGTCCTGAAGGGACGTGACATCTTCGCCGAGGGACAGCGAGATGCGCTGCTGGAGCGTTTGGAGGATTTCGACTTTTCCGTCGGGTCGGGAAACAAGCTGCGCACCTTCCTCACCCGCGGTATAGGCATCCATCATGCGGGCATACTGCCTCGCTATCGCCGGGTAGTTGAGATGCTCTTCCAGGAGAAGTTGCTGCCGATCTGCGTCTGCACGGAAACGCTGGCAGCGGGCCTGAATCTGCCCGCCCGGTCGGTTGTGATGACTACCCTCGTCAAGGGTCCCAGGGACAAGAAGCGTCTGATCGACGCGAGTTCGGCCCAGCAAATGTTTGGCCGGGCCGGCCGGCCGCAATACGACACCGAGGGGCATGTCTTCGCGCTGGCGCATGAGGATGACGTGAAGATCGCGCGCTGGCAGGAGAAGTACGACTCCATCCCGGACGATGCGAAAGACGTCAAGGTGCTCGCGGCCAAGAAGGCGCTACTGAAGAAAAAGCCGACACGCCGATCCAACGTCACCTACTGGAACCCCGAGCAGTTCACCAAGCTGCAATCCGCCCCACCGGTGAAACTCTCCAGCAAGGGGAACCTCACCTGGCGCTGGCTGGCCTACCTGCTGGATGCCAATCCTGAGGTGGAGCCGATCCGCCATGTGATACAGCGACGCCTCATGGATGCGCCGCAGATTCGCGCGGAACTGAAGCGGCTGAACCGCATGCTGATCACGCTGCACCGGATGGGGATCGTCATGCTGGATCCCGCGCCGCCGGAAGCATGGCAGCACTCCGTTGTCCCCGGCGCCGAGCCACCAGCTCCAGTCGCACCACCGGCCGACGACTCGGAGGAAGAGGATGATTCGCCACAGGACATCAGCGCGTTGCTGGGCAAGCTGAAGCTGGGGGATGCCGCTGCATCATCCCCCACTCCAAAGGCCTCTGTGCCCGAGGAGAATCCCTCCCCATATGAGCCTGTGCGCGCTGTCCCTACCGAGAAGCTCAAGCAGTTGATGGTCTTCCGTGCCGTACACCCGCTCTACGGCGTTTACCTGATGGATCATCTCGCCAGGGCAGACCAGAAGGAGCTGATCCAGATCCTGGAGAGTCTGCTGGCCATGCCCGGATCGGTCGCCAAAGCGGTAAGGGTCCCGTGGCCGGACCGTCTGCCTCCTGGGCCGCTGGCCAGCGAAGTGCTCGATCCCGCCATCCTCACCAGTGGCTTGGCCACGGTCGAGGATCTGTATCCGCCGGCCGACCAGAGTGACCTGCCGCCGGAGCTGCGCAAGTACCCCATCCCGCTGGCACAGAAGATGCGCATGGTGTTTGAGAGCAATGTCGATCACGCCGGCGGACTGTTCATCACTCCCGTATGGGCGGCCGGCGACCTACTCGACTCCGGCGGCGATTTCGATGCCTTCGTCCGCGCCCGCGACCTGATCAAGCAGGAAGGGATAGTCTTTAAGCACCTGCTGCGCCTGATCCTGCTTTGTGACGAGTTTGCCCAATTGACTCCGACGGGCATGGATCGCGACCTGTGGCTGCAGCACCTGGACGAGATCTCCGAGCCGATCGCGGCCGCCTGCCGCGAAGTGGATCCGCAGTCCACCGACCAGGCGCTGGAAGAGCTTTGGGACGAGGCGTGATGTCCGGGCGCGTCGCTCACGGTTCCAGCGGAGGCGTGGCAGACGATAGATACTCGATCACCTGGCTGGCTGCGTCGCCAAGCCCCAGTGCGCCATCGGGGGTATCCTGGGCGCGGGAGCGTCGCATCATCTCATCGTAGAACCCCGGCCCTATCCCCATCCCCCCGGCCGCAAGCGCCAACGCTACGCTAGCCACGATGTCAAGCGCCGGATGAGGCTGCATCCCCTGTTCGCGGCACCAGGTGCGGATCTTCTCCGTCAACTGCGCTACGACGTCGTCGCAGCGACTGGCGGCCAGCCTGGCCGACTGTGGCGGCCCCAGTGGTACTTCCCGCGCATTGCCGCTCAGGGCTTGATCAATCCAGTCGTCCATCCGGCCTCCGTTGCATTCCACCGTCTGCAGAATACCTTATCCGACATGTTCACCGGAATTGTCGAAAAACATGTGCCTGTCCTCGAGATTGTCCAAAAGCCCATGGCATGGCGTATCTGGATCGCCAACACATGGACAGATCTGGGCCATGGCGAGTCAATCGCAGTCAACGGGTGCTGCCTCACCATAGCCGAGTTTAACGCCGAACGCATCGGCTTTGACGTTATCAAGGAGACGCTGGACAAGACCAACCTCGGCAGACTCAAGGCCGGTGACCATGTAAACGTCGAGCGGGCCCTTCGCGTCGGGGATCGCCTGGATGGCCATTTCGTGCAGGGCCATGTGGATGGTACGGCCGAGCTGGTTAATATCACCCGCACTCCTGAGGAAGTGCGGCTGGAGATCTGCCCGCCCGAGCATCTCCGCAAGTATCTAGTCCACAAGGGCTCGGTCGCGGTCGATGGCGTTTCGCTCACCATAGCGGCCGTCAAGAACAACGCCGAGAGTTTCGAGGTCGCCCTGATCCCCACGACACTCGAGCTCACCACCATCGGCGACCGACCGCTGGGCTGGCCATTCAACCTCGAAGCCGACATCGTCTCCAAGCATATCGTCGCTTGGCTGGAGGCACGTGGCATCCAGTGATGCACGGCTCTCTTTTTGTGCTGCTGGCGGCGTAAACTCTCCTATGGCAGCCTGATGCTTTTTTCGAGGTGTGATGAGCGACAGCCGACCGACAATTGCCATTACCATGGGCGACCCGGCCGGGATCGGTGCCGAGGTGATTGTAAAGTCACTGGCCGACCCCGAGTTGCGTGCCCGTGCGCGCTTCCTCATCTTCGGCCTCAACGAGATGCTGCACTACGCGGCCGACCTTGCCGAGATCGACGTCTTCTGGTGGCGCGATCAACATACCGATTCTGTCCGTCGCTACGACCTGGATGCGGTGGTGATCGATTACGACCAGTACTCCATCCTCTCCAATGCCATCCATGCCCCGTCCCAGGTCGGCGGCGAAGCTTCGATGCGCTTCTGCCTCGACGCCATCGAGGCCGCGAAGAACGGCGTGGTGGATGCGGTCGTCACAGCACCAATCGCCAAGGAGAGCTGGAAGCTGGCTGGCTACAAGTATCCCGGCCACACCGAGCTGTTCGCTGACAAGACCGGCACCCGCAAGTACGCCATGATGTTCGCCGGCGGACCGCTGAAGGTCGTGCTGGCCACCATCCATGTTCCACTGATGGGGATCTGGAACGTGCTGAATATTGGCGCGGTCTTCCACCCGCTGGAGTTGCTGCATCGCACTCTCGTGGAATCATTCGGCATTCCAAACCCACGCATCGCGGTGTGCGGGCTTAACCCGCATGCCTCGGAGAATGGACAGTTCGGGGATGAGGAGGATCGCATCATCAAGCCGGCCATGCTCATGGCCCGCGACCAGGGGATCGATGCCCACGGGCCGTTCCCTGCCGACACTATCTTCCTGCGCGCCCTTAAGGGTGAGTTTGACGCCGTGCTGGCGATGTACCACGACCAGGGGCTTATCCCCGTAAAGCTGCTGGCGTTCGACCAGTCGGTGAACATGACCATCGGCCTGCCAATCGTCCGCACCAGCCCCGACCATGGTACG
>JAKORQ010000308.1 GCA_029777755.1 Planctomycetota bacterium | reverse complement strand
CGCGCCCATGCCGCCATGTTGCGCTGCGGCGAACGTAACGTTCTTGACCGGGGGCAAACTGACCGGGTGGTCAGTGAGGCCACTTCGAGCACGCCAGGGGCGTCTCTCATCCAGTCGGTTGGCGCGCAGCAAGGGCGATCGTCGAAAAGGAAAAACCCCAAGCGCCGTCGGCACTTGGGGTTCATCTTGGCGGAGAGAGAGTCCCCGTCCGCCACATGTCACGCCGCATCAACCAACATCGACACACCCATCATTGTCCTGCGAGACATGGCGGACAGTTGCCGCACGATGAGGCACCTTGTATCATCCAATCGCACCTTCATTGATGGGTGTGATGATGGGTGTGGGTTGATGGGTGTGAGTAATGCCGAGAGCCGCGATCGAACTCAGGCCGCTGGAAGTGCAGCGCCTGACCAAGCCTGGACTGTACGCCGTCGGTGTGGTGCCTGGCCTGTATCTGCAGGTGCTGCCGACTGGGGCTAGAACGTGGATTCTCCGCGCCATGGTGGCCGGAAGGCGTCGCGACATGGGGCTGGGTGGCTATCCGGCGGTGACGCTCGCCCAAGCGCGTGACCTGGCCCGCGCCGCTCGCGAGAAGGTGAAAGCTGGCATCGATCCCATCGAGGAATGCCGCGCCGCTCGAAGTGCGCAGGCTGCTGCTCGCGCTGCCGACTTGACCTTCGAACAATGTGCTCTGAAGTACATCGAGGCGAACAAGGCCGCATGGAAGAACGACAAGCACACTCAGCAGTGGGGCAACACTCTGGCGCAGCACGCCTTCCCCATCATGGGCAAGCTGCTGGTGCGGGATGTGGCGCTGTCGCACATCCTGGCCGTGCTGGAGCCCCTGTGGCAGACCAAGACCGAGACGGCTTCCCGCCTGCGCGGTCGGATTGAATCCGTTCTCGATTGGGCCACGGCCCGCAAATACCGTTCAGGCGAGAACCCGGCCCGCTGGCGTGGGCACCTCGACAAGCTCTTGCCCAAGCCATCCAAAGTGTCGAAGGTGGAGCATCACACTGCCCTGCCAATCGACGACGTGAGCGCATTCCTCTGCAAGCTGCGCCAGCAGGAAGGCATGGGCGCCCGCGCTCTGGAGTTCACCATCCTGACTGCCTGTCGCTCCGGTGAGGTGCGGGGTGCGATGTGGGCGGAGATCGACACAGTCACCAAGACCTGGACCATCCCGGCCGAGAGGATGAAGGCGGGCAAGGAACACCGCGTGCCGATATCGGATGCCGCGCTGGCGCTGTTGAACGCCTTGCCCAAGATGGCAGGCACCGACGTGGTGTTTCCCGGCTCCAAGGGCCAGCCACTCAGTGACATGACCCTCACTGCAGTGCTGCGCCGAATGGAAGTTCCGGCCACGACCCACGGTTTCCGCTCCACATTTCGGGATTGGGCCGGCGAGCGCACCGCACACCCGCGGGAGGTCATTGAGCACGCACTCGCCCACCAACTCAAGGACAAGGCCGAAGCGGCCTATCAGCGGGGGTCGCTGTTCGACAAGCGCCGCCGTCTCATGGCGGATTGGGCCGCGTTTCTGTCCTCTTCGGGGCATCAGGCTGACGTGGTGTCAATCAGCGCGGTGAGGGCAGCAGCATGAGCTGGACAAAAAGCAGCCGGGCCATAACTGCCGGATGCGTCGCATGGTGTCCAGCGCATCGTGGTGCAGGACCTGAAGTGGCTGAGCAGAGAGCCCGGCAGCAGCGCCAGCGAGGCCGACGGGCTGGCGCTGGCTGCATGACCTCCTGAAGAGTCTGCCCCGGCTAGGCCCGCGAACCGAAGAGCGGGACTCCTTCACCCGCCTGCCGGGGCATCCAATCGAGGGGCGTCTGGAAGGGGCGCATGATGGCTTCGAATGATCCTGAGCTTGCGGCTCACTCGCTGCAATGCCAGTCCATTGACTCTCCACTTCACCCGGTCTGCTGGGAGGTTTGGGCGCAGAGGCGGTCGGCTCCTGTATGGCAGGCGGTCGCGTTGAGTCTTGGATTTGAGCCTGTTCGGCGCATCCAGCGGCTTCTCCTTGTAGGGACAGCCGTTCTGGCTGGAGGGGCAAGTGGAGGCGAAAGTCAGAAGCGCATTCCAGGCGACCACTTGAGTGAGTACCACGAGATACCGCTGTACCAGAGGTTGCGGAGAAACATGGAGTTCAGCCTCCGGCTTGATGTTGCGGTGGATCAGCTCGCTGCGGAAGCTGGTGGTCACGAAGCAATAGTCCGCCTCGCGGACTTTGCGACCCTTGCAGGTCGAATGGGGTGGACGCTTCCCGATCAATTCCCACAGCAAAACACAGGCGCATCTGAGCAGGCTACCACTGGCGAACAGTTCGAAGATCCGAATCGGTTGGAGCCGAGATCTGGTGAGACGGTCTCACCGAGCGCCCCCCCCGTACGCGGCCAAGAAGAGGCGAAGCGAAATCGTGAGAGGCTGCTGCGGTTGTATGAGGAGGATGTTCAGAGACATGGAAAGAAAGGCGCTATTCAGCGTCTTGCAGTCAGCGAGAAGACGGATCGAGGCAACCTCGGAAAGAAGCTCAGCAAGGCCCGGAAGGATCGGGACGAGGCGCGCCGTGCTGGTGCTTTGCGTAAGTCACTCGGTGCGTGAAGCTACCCGGTACATACCCGGGTCAAAGCCACCAGCGTCTATGAAGATGTGACCGGGTATGGGTACCCGGTTTGACGGGGAGTGGTACCCGTAGATTTAAGTTCGTGTCGTTGATGCAACTCGCATCACCGGACAGCAGGCCGAAGCCCTGCGAATCGGATAGACGACATGAATGTTCAACCCCAGGCGCCCGCCATCCCGGCTGCGCTCGCATCCTTCGACGCGCTCCCCGACGCTGCTCACGTTCGCCTGCCGGTCGTGGCGGCGCTCAAGGGCATCTCCCCGGCCACATGTTGGCGCTGGGTCAAGCAAGGCCGCCTGCCGGCTCCAGTGAAGCTGAGCCCTGGTGTGACTGCCTGGCGGGTCGGCGATCTGCGGCGTGCTGTCTGAGGCGGTATGGGAAGGCGGAATCCTGTCACCTGGGCGGAAGGCCGATCGCCGGGTGATATCCAGGCCCAACAGCAGCGCATCGCCGCACTGCATGAGATCCGCGATCGACATGTTGGCAACGATGGCGCTGTGCAGTGCCGGCGCGCGCTGGATGCACTCCAGACGCTCGGACACCTGACGACCTTCGAGGCGTCGAGACAGCTGGACCTATACGACCCAAGGGCGCGAATCCGGGATCTGCGGAATGCAGGACACCTGATTGTCACAACCTGGCGCCACATCCCAACCGAGTCGGGGCGGATGCATCGGATCGGGCAGTACACGCTGTTGAAGGGGGTGACGTGAGCAACGGCCCCGGGAAAAAAAGCGCCCCAGCCGCTTTCGCGAGCCAGGGCAAGGCAGGACCTCATGACGATCAGGCCAATCATCCTGCGGACGCCGCCCGCCACAAGGATGCGGTTACCGCCGCAGCGGAGTTCGCACTCCTCGGATGGGCTCTGACTGAGAACGCCGACGGTAGCTTCACTGCGGGCCGGTGGGACCGATCGCGCCACTTGGCAAACCCTGCCGAGGTGCGAGCCTTCCTAGGGCAGATCGGTGGCTCGCGGTGAGTCATGCCGTCACGAACGCCTGCAGGCCGCTCCAGATGAGTCCCACTGAGAAGGCGGTGTTGATGGCCATTGCGGACCGGGCCGACGATGCGGGGCTCGCCTGGCCTGGGATCCCCGACCTTTGCGAAGCAACCTGCTTCAGTCGCCGCGCTGTGATCGCCGCACTCAAGGCCCTGGACCAGGACCATGCCGGGCTGCTTGTGGTTGAGCGGACCGCCGGCCGGAACAACCGGATGACCGTGAGCCTCCCGGCGGTGGCCGCTGCGTTGCGCCTGGTTGTTGAGAAGGGCAAGCCCAGCGCCCGGCGCGAAGTTGTCGCCGCGCTTGAGTGGGTCACCGCGAAAACCTCAACCAGTGCATCAGATGCACCGGTGCAGGAGCCGTGGTTCGTGGCGCCGGATGTGTGCAAGGCGCTGGGAGTCGAGAACATCCCCGACGCGCTGGCCTTCCAAGACGACGAAGAGAAGGGGTTCGATTCAATCGAAACCCTGGTGGCACGCAGAAGATGGCGGTCATCATCGAGTCCGGCCTCTACAACTTGATCCTCGGCAGCTGGAAGCCGAAGGCCAAGTCGTTCAAGCGCTGAGTGACCGGAGAGGCGCCCCAGCGGCTTCTGGTGCCCTGGTCACGCTCGGAGACGGCCGACTGGCCATGAGCACGCTGGAGATCGCCAAGCTGACTGGGAAGTCGCACGACAACGTGCTGCGTGATGCCCGCAAGATGCTGGAAGAGTTGGGCTTCGGAGGAGGCCTCAGTTTTGAGGGCTCCTACTTGAGCGCCCAAAACAAGGCCCTGCCGTGCTTCAACCTCCCCAAGGACCTCACCTACACCCTGGTGTCGGGCTACTCGGTCCAGATGCGGCACCGGATCGTCACGCGGTGGATGGAGTTGGGTGAGCAAAAGCCCGCAAGTGCCCCAGGGATCCATGAGCAAGCACGGGCGGCGCAATCTTGTGCTGTCCACCTGCATCCACCTGGATGCTGGTCTACGCTTCCTCAGCCGGCGCCTGAAGCAGGAGCCGCCTGAGCGTCTCTAGGACTTCCGCACTCGTCGCCGCAGAGCGCTCCTGCCCAGCCAGGAGCGCGCCCATCTGTGCGTCAATGCTGGCCAGCCGCTCGATCACTCCCGGGACCGCCGACTGAGTGCCGCTGCTGGCGGCCGACTCAAAGGAAGCCTGCAGCCTGGCCACGATCTCGGCATTCATGGTCCTGTTCGCCGCCTTTGCGGCATCGGCGATGCGGTCCCGCATCCCGTCAGGGAACCGAACGATGAACTTGTCTGCGTCTTGTGCGCGGCGGGTACCTGTCATGCCGTAATCATATGGCACAGAGCCATAGAAATAAATGATGGCTCATTGCCACCAAGTGGCTTGCTGGTTGATGGCTCAATGCCATACATTGCGCACATGGCACTGAGCCATACACAAGGAGCATGACGATGACGAATCAGAAACTCGCAGGTGACAAGTTCATCTTGCGGTTCAACCGCACTGGCCACCGCGCCGAGCTGAAGCGCATGGCAGCAGACCAGAAGCGCAGCCTCAATGCACAGATCCTGCTGCTCATCGAAGCCGGCCAGCGCGCCACAGGTGCCGCATCCCAGACAGCGGCGGGAGCCGAAGCATGAGCCGGGCAACGCGCTTTGGGGACGTTGTTCCTACCGGCTCCGGCTCCGCCACTGCGGATGCAGTTCTCGATGCTTCCCCATCGGACCTCGCGGGGCTGTTGACCGGTGCGATGCTGGACCACCTGAGCGGACCGCCAACATATGCCCGCTGGTGTCTCGCGGCGGCTCACGCCGAACTGACCCAGGCGGGCGGCAGCTTGAACGGCGCTCTCGTTCACCTGCGCGGCGGGCTGACGTACGCCCTACGCGGTGATCAGGTCGAGCCGCTGCCGGAAACCATACTGCTCCAGACGGTGTACTGGCTGGTGAGCAGTGAACAGGTGTTCGCTGGCCTCATGGCGCGCGGTGCTGATGCTCACAAGACGGTCAGTGACTTCGTCGAGCGCGGTGTTCCGTTCCACACCAGAAAGGGAGGGACGGCATGAACGCAAAAAGCAGCACACCGGATCCCAGGCGATCCGCCTGCGCTCCGCGCCTCTCTGGTGTGGCTCGGGACGACCGACTGGAAGAGCTTTCGCACCAGTTGTGGGCACTGACTGCAACGCTGTCCGGATACGGTGCTTCTGAGGGCTTTTTCTCCTTTCACCAGATGGTCCAGGAAGGTGTCTTGTGTGCGGTGGCCGATTTGGCGCGGCAGATCAAGGACCTCTGCGACAGGACTGAACCCCTTCAAGTCGAGCTGCGCAGTGCTGCCGATTCGTTCCGTGTGGACGCCTTGACGGCTCGCACTGTCGAAGCCTCAGCCATCCGCCTGACGGCCGAAGGTGCTGCCACGCTAGCCGACCTGCTCAATCGCGCCGCCGCCGCGTTGGAAACCACCACCACCACACCTGGGAGTGCCGACCATGTCCACCACCTTCACGCCTGACACCTCTGCATCGAACCAGGTCAGGGCTTCAACTGGCCGGCCCGTGTACTCGGCAAAGGTGATCCCCCTGCCTGGGGCGCTCGCTCAGCCCATCATCCAACGCCGCGGTCCAGGCCGACCGCCGAAGAACGTGATCTCATTGAACAGGGCTCACCTCATCGTCCGCAAGAGGCGGGCGCCGGGCCAGCTCACTGCCATCAAGGACGAGCTGCAGCAACTCGACCAGCGGATCACCATCAACTATTCCGCAGCCGTTTCACTCTTCGAGGAGGCGCATCGCACTTCCGGACATGAGGCTTTGCAGTTGAGGGAGCAGGCCACCGCCCACAATCAAGCGTACTTCGAAGGCCTGCGCCGTCGGCGGGAACTGCTGGCTCGCCTGGAGGCACGGCAATGATCACCAGGCGGTGCCCATCGTTGCTGACCATGGCGTTCGGTCTTGAGCAAGGGGCAGATGATGATCAGGTATGACCACGACGGGAAGGTTGGTCCGGCCACGGTTCGGGCTGTCGTGCACACCGGGATCTCGATCACTGCCCACGGCAGGCCGGCCCGACTTGCGATCCTGGGTGAAGACGGTTCCGTGATTGCGGAAGGCCAAGCTGTGGCGGATGCCGTCGAGGCAGCGGCCGTCAATGCGTTCTCGGATGCGCTCAAGGTGAGCGGGCGGGTTCGGGAGGTGGTCATACGGGATGCAGAGGCCAGAGCGACATCCAAACCCGGACCGAAAGTGGAGCGGCCATGAAGCACGCGATCACCATTGCGTTTGACAGTGACGGTCTGCGGAGCGTTGACGACGCCTACCTGCACGCGATGTGGCACGCATCCCAACTGAACCCAGCGCCGCATGGCGACCGCACTGCCGGTGAGCTGGTCACACTGATCACCCAGGAGATCGTGCGCCGCTGGCTGATGAAAGCGCCAGTCGAAATGTTCCGGCACCAGCCGACCGACCACTACTGGTGCACGTTGACGCAGAACGGTTCCTGGGTCGGGCCAGAAGGCCGGTGGCAGCCCGCCGGTAGATGCTCGTTGGGCGACACTCGCGCCTGATTCGATGTCAATGCCACGGTGCCGGGAATCACAGGTTCCGCCAAACTCTCCCGTCGCAGCGTGCGCGGGCCACCGCCTCCAGAGTTGCCAGCACGTCGGACAGGCGCTTCTTCCAGGCGCCGCGGGCGGT
>JAKORQ010000307.1 GCA_029777755.1 Planctomycetota bacterium | reverse complement strand
GATCACCATGGCAGGCTGAAAGCCCATTGGCTTCCCGGTCAGCACGCCTAGAAACAAGGATGTGATGTCGTTATAACTGGGGTGAGGGAGGCATTGACAGGAGCGAGCGGGCTAATCAGCCAGAAAGTCGCAAAACGCGACATCATTGTCGCAAAAGCGCGCAGACGAGCTGGTTAGCAGGGGATATACTCCGCACAATCAAGCTAACCGGAGGCTCCGCTGCGCAACGTAACCGCGGCGGAATATGACACATCGACTCCCGGTGGAGCGGAAAAACAATCAGCCGGCGGGCGAGCGAAACCCTCACCGGCAGGTGCTTTCAGGAGCCATCATGAGAACGAGCAGATCATATCGCAATGCGGCAGCCTGCCCGCAGCGCCAGGCATTCACTCTTGTCGAGCTATTGGTGGTGATCGGCATAATCGCGGTCCTGATATCGATTCTTCTTCCTTCGCTGTCAGCCGCGCGCGAGGCCGCCCAGGCCGTGCAGTGTGCCTCCAACCTTCGGCAGATCGCCATGGCCCACGTGATGTACCAGAACGACTACGACGGCTGGTGCCTCGTGCTGATGTACTCTGGCGACAGCAGCAGCAACCGCTGGTACAAGATGCTCTACAGCCAGGGCTACCTGCCTTCGCAGAACGTTTTCATCTGCCCATCCGAGCCGCAGGGCAAGTACGGCGACTCGACCCTGACCTACGGATTGAACTCCACGCTGACAGGCAACTCGCTGAATCGCAACGACTCGCAGTCACCGCCGGTGAAGGCCTCGCAGGTCATGCAGAAGCGCAACGGGCCCCAGTGCATCGTGTTCTCCGAGTCGCTGCCGGACATCTACTCGCCGCTGATGACCAACCGCAACATGGCGGCCCGCGTCAACCCGGTGTACCTCTTCGTCTGGCCGAAGGACCCGATCGGTAACGCTGGCGCGCCCCACATTTTCCCGGTGGCCGCCCGTCACCGTAACAAGGCCAACGCCGCGTTCATGGATGGGCATGTGGAGACGCTCAGCTACGACCAGCTGATCGATCGCGCCAACTACTGGTCGCCGATCAACTACTGGGGCTGGTGGTGGTTCCGCCCGGGCACCGACCACAAGACGTTCAACTTCAACAACATGGATCGCAAGTGATCGCCCGCCCGCATGAGCTAATGAAGCTGTGGGACTTCAAGGAGAATGGAACGTGACAAAGACACTGAAGATTTCCGTGCTGGCACTGGGACTGGCGTACCTTTCGGGAGCGGCAACGGCCGACGTGATGATCGGCCTGGCCGATGACCGCCAGATCGTCTACGACAGCCAGTGGAAGAGCACCAACGCATACAACGACAAGAACTGGTACTTGCGCCTGGGCGTGGGCGCGCAGACGATCCAGCGCGCCGGCGAGTTTGTGTTCCGCCTGCCCGAGGCGGTGGATGAGAACCTGACATTCACGTCGGCCGAATTCCGCGTGCAGCTGCTGTCCAAGACCGGTGCTGAGAACAGTTCAGTTGGCCCGGACCCGGTGCCGAATTTCAACCTGGACCTCTATGCGGTGCGCATCGCCGATGCGCCGACCGTCCTGACAAGTGACTTCTATGCGGGTGAGCGTGACAGCAACGCCATCCTCATTATGGACAACTTCATCACCCCCGATTCGCCGATCCGTGTCAGTGGCAATCCCAACTACATCACCACCGACAACGAGGCGAACGAGCGGCTGACGGCGTTCCTCAACGAGGCATACGCCAAGGGGGCCAACGCGGGCAAGTATATCTTCCTGCGCCTCAGCCCCGACTACACCACCGTGACGGCCGACATGGTGAACATGAACTACTCCGTGCTGGCCGGCGACGCGGGCAATGCAGCCGAGCGCCCGACCATCACCTATACCACGGTGATTCCCGAGCCGATGACGATGGGGCTGGTGCCCCTGGTGGGCGCCATGATGCTGATGCCGCGCAGGCGCGCCCCGCAGCGGTAGTGATCATCACGACATTTGTTGCAATACTTACAAGAGGTTCCCAAAATGACTGTAAACAAAGCCCTGCTCAGCGCCGCTGCACTGGCCCTGGGCACAGTATGCTCGGCCGGCCTGGCCAGCGCTGCCACGATCCTTGTCAATCCTGCCGATGCCCAGGTGCGCGACACCGGGGTCATCGCGCAGGACACCAACTGGGTGATCCGTGTTGGTGAACAGAACGCCCCGGGGGCCGCGGTGGCTGTCCTCCCCTTCCAGCTGCCGGTTCTCGGAGCGAATGAGCGCTTTAGTGAAGCAACGTTGCGCATCCAGCTCGAGTCGTTCGCCGCGGGTGTCGCCCCCACCTTCAACGTCGACCTGTACGCGCTTGCGCGTATCGCCGACGATCCGACCCCGCTGGCGAGCGACTTCTTCGCCGGGCCGCTGGATACCGATGCCACGCTCCTGCAGGATGACCTGCTGACCGCCCTGACCCCGCTGCGCACGGCTACCGGTACACCCACCGAGTTTGTCTTTACATCGGATGACGCCAACGCGCGTTTGCGTGACTTCCTGAACGAGGCATACGCCGACGGCGCCAACGCCGGCAGGTACGTGTTCCTGCGCCTCTCGCCGGATGTGTTCCCGATGCCATCGGGCAATCGCGCCTACAACGTCCTGGCTGGCAACTCCGGCAGCAACCGAGAGTGGCCGCAGATCATCTACTCCACCGAGATCGTTCCTGAGCCGGGGACGGCGTCGCTGGCCCTTGTTTCCGGTGGCATGGTCCTGATGGCGCGCCGCCGTCGCTGATTCGAGGAAATGATGAAGTTCCATAAACTCTGTACTCTGGTGCTGGGGGTGGCGCTTGGGGCACTGACCTGCCTGGGCGACCTCAGTTTTGACGCCGGCCGGCTGTCGGCCAGGGCGAAGGCGACCATCTCCGCTGAAAACGGCGCGGTGCGCGTTCGCTTTGATGATCCCGGCTGGGACGCCGGGCTGGTTGTGGAACCGCCCGAGGGCCGCGACTCCTGGGACCTGTCGCGCTGGGAGCAGATCTGCGTCGACGTGACCAATCTCTCCTCCACGCGGCAGTTGCGACTGCTGATCGCGGCGTGGGGCAACAATCCCGAAGGCAAGACGCGCGAGATAAACGCGGGTATCGCCGTGAATCCCGGCGAGACGCGCACCTTGCGCCTGCACCTGCCGCACCAGTGGAAGTACGGCTCGCCCCAGGGCGTGCCGGGAGTCCGCGTGATCGACACCACCCGCGTGCAGAAGATCGCCTTCTTCATGCAGTGGCCGTTTGAGCGGGCGGCCGCCGGGCTCGTGGATTGCCGACTTTCGAACCTGCGCGTCGAGGGTGAGCTTGCGCCGACCAGGCAGATGACGGCCGATGAGTACATCCCGTTCATCGACGAGTATGGGCAGTTCATCCACGGCGACTGGCCGGCGAAAGTGCGCTCGGCCGCCGACATCAGGCGCAATCACGCCCGCGAGATGGCGCAGCTCAATGCATCGAGGCGCCCGGCGGAGTGGAACCGCTTCGGCGGCTGGAAAAACGGCCCGCAGCTTGAGGCGACCGGCAATTTCCGCACCGTGAAGCATGAAGGCAAGTGGTGGCTGGTGGACCCGGAAGGCCGGCTGTTCTTCTCCCACGGCATTGACGTGATCTCGGCATACAACGACCCGCTGAAGGTCCTGCCTGGCCGGGAGAACTGGTTTGCCAAGCTTCCGCCCGGAACCACCTCGTACTTCCCAACCGAGCTGGCACTGCGACAGAAGTACGGCACCGAGGCGTATCACGCTCAGTATTTCCAGACGGTTGCCCGCCGGCTGGAGCACTGGGGCATCAACACCATCGGCGACTGGGGCCGGCATGAGATCATGGACCTGGGCAAGACTCCCTACACACTCCAGCTCACCGACTATGACTGGCGCATGCCGCGCCTGGGTGAGTCGAAGCTGAAGTTCTATGACGTCTTTGATCAGCGCTACATCGAGAAGATGAAGACGCTGATCCCCGACCAGGCCGCCAGAAACCCGATCGTGCTCAAGTCGCTGACTGACCCGATGTGCATCGGCTACTTCATCGACAATGAGCTGAACTTCGGCAACCGCGGGCGCATGACGCTGGTGGATGACGTGCTCAAGTGCCCGCCGACGCAGGCCGCCAAGCGCGAATTCATCGGCGACCTCAAGCTCAAGTACATCACCATCAACGCGCTGAACCGCGCCTGGAAGACCAGCTATGCCGACTGGGATGCGATGCTGGCATCCACCCAGGTTCCCACCAGCGACGGCTATCGCGAGGATGCCAACGTCTTCTTCCTGAAGATGGTTGAGCAGTACTTCCGGCTCTGCCGGGATGCGGTCAAGTCGGTGGCCCCGCACCGGCTGTACCTGGGCTGCCGCTTCATCAGCACCGACGCTCCCCGCAAGGCGCTGTATGAGGCCAGCGAGAAGTATTGTGATGTGCTTACCGTCAATATCTATGCCCACAGCGCTGCGAACTTCCCATCTCCGGCGGACGGCTTCCCCGACATGCCGGTGCTGATCGGCGAGTTCCACTTCGGCGTGCTCGATCGCGGGATGTTCAGCGCCAGCCTCTGCCAGGCGGGCATGACGCAGGAGGATCGCGCCATGGCGTACATCCGCTTCATGCAGGGCGTGCTGGTGCATCCCAACTTCATCGGGGCGCACTGGTTCCAGTACCGCGACCAGCCGCTTACCGGGCGAGGCGATGGCGAGGCCTACCAGATCGGCTTCGTTGACGTGGCCGACACTCCCTACGAGGAACTCTGCCAGGCAGCGCGCAAAGTCGGCGAGCAGATGTACCAGTACCGCATGCGCGGCCAGCTCGTCGAGTTTGACTGATCCTTAAGTGCCCAGTGCGTGGCGTAAGCGCCCTTCTGATCGTTTCAGGAGGGCGCTCGCCTGCGCTAACGGCAGCTTGCGCTGGTGCATGACAATGGCCAGCTTCACGTGGCCGTCCGCCTCGCGCAGGAGCTTCATCGATTCATCCCGCGGAAGCCCGGTGATCGTGCTGATGATGCGGGCTCCCCGGTCCCACAGTTTCTGGTTTGTCGCCCGCAGGTCGACCATCAGGTTCTCGTAGACCTTCCCCAGTTGCACCATGGATATGGTGGTGATCTGGTTGAGCACCAGCTTGGTGGCGGTGCCGGCCTTCAGCCGCGTTGACCCGGTGAGCACTTCCGGGCCGGTGACGGGGCGTATGACCACATCCACCTGCGGCTCGTCCGGGATACCGTCAACGCAGGTGAGGAAGATGGTCTTCGCGCCCAGCTCGCGGGCGCGACGCAAAGCCCCCCAGACAAATGGCGTGGTTCCCCCGGCCGCGATGCCGCAGACAACATCCTTGTCGCCGACAAGGCGCTGATCCATGGCCGCCGCCCCGTCCTCTGCGCAATCTTCCGCTCCCTCCTGCGCCCGGAACATGGCCTGTTCGCCGCCGGCGATGATCCCCTGTACCATCTCCGGGTCGGTGCTGAAGGTCGGTGGGCACTCCGAGGCGTCCAGCACGCCAAGCCGGCCGCTGGTCCCGGCTCCCACGTAAAACAGCCGCCCGCCGGATGACAGGGCCTTACTCACCAGCCTCACGGCCGCGGCGACGGCCGGGCGCACCTTCGCCACCGCCTCTACCGCTATGCGATCCTGCTGGTTCATCAGCTTCAGCGCCTCTTCAATGCTCATGGAGTCGAGCCGCATCGACTCGGGGAGGCGTTTTTCCGTTTGAAGGTGAGATCGATCCTGCATGGGTGGGGCAGTTTTACCACGACTTGGCGGTTGTGCTAAGAACGCGCGGGCAGCGCCGGTGCGCATGGTGCCTGAGAGAATCTGGCGGGTCGGGCCGACCTGCTCTACTGCTCGCCCTGGTTCCAGCTTGCCTTTCGCAGGACCAGAGGGCCCATCTTGCGATAGTCGGCGGTGGTCTGCATCTCCTTGCGGCCGACCTTCACGAACGGCTCAAGGGTCTGGCGCCACTCGGGATCGTCCTTGGAAAAGACGATCCATACCGGCCGGCCGAGCATGTGCGGCGGGATCGGATGTCGCGGCGGGATGCACCAGCGGTCGGTGAGCCAGGTGAGGATCTGGCTGCTCTTGTCCGGGGCGATCACCACCGCATCCGGCGGCACGCGCTCGCGGATCGCCTGGGCAACCTCATCAACAGCCTGCATCCGGCCGCCCTCGTAATACGCCATGAATGGCCGGCGATACTGCTCGGCCCAGACCTGGCCGATGTCGCGGCCCACGTGCGGGGAGAATGTGAGGAAAGCGGCAATGGTAATCGTGTTGGCGGTGTGCTGCCCCAGGTGCGTGCTGATGCGGGTGGCCGAGTGCCACCACGACACCGTCAGCAGCGGGATGATCGGCAGCATGTAACGCGGCTCGGGGTCAACCAGCACCTGCGGCAGCAGGGTGCCGGCGATCCAGAGCATGGCCAGCGGCCAGCGCCACAGTGTCCACGCCGTGGCCCCGATGACCAGCACGCAGGCGATTGGATCAAGAAACGGGCTCCATGAGAAGGCGAAGAAAGCCGTGGGCAGCTCTGGGGTGATGATGTTCCAGATATTGCGCAAGGCGATGGTGGGATCATCGATGGCGAAGCGGAAATGCCAGAAGATGGCCTGCTCGTAGACGTCGGATGTGGAGACGGCCCTGCGGGGATCCGCCTGAAGCAGCGCCCCCATCACCAGGGCGATGAACATCACCACCGCGCCCACCGCGATGCCGCGCTTGAGCGTGCGGGTGCGGATGATCTGGATGACCGCCGCCAGCAGCAGCCCGCCGGCCAGGGCGTAGAAGGTCGGCCGCATCACCGCGCACAGCGGCAGGCCGATCGACATCAGCACCCAGCCCAGGCGCTTCTGCCGCCTGGTGATCTCGGCCGCGTCATCCGCCACACGCGGGGCCGGCGCCAATCCCGACCATGCCGCTCCAAGCAACACCAGCAGCGAACCCAGCAGGAATGGCACATCGGTAAGGATGGAAAAGGAAAGCGCGTACAGCTTGTAGTTCACCGACACCGCCAGCGTGGCGATCACGGCCACCCCCGGCGAGACAATGATGCGGAACAGCCGATAGCATACGGCCAGCGCCGCCAGCGCCATAGCCACGATCAGGGCCAGCGAGACGGCTATGGCATGCTCGCCGAACAGCTTCATCATACCGGCGACGAGATAGGGTATTCCGGGATACGCCAGGCGATGTGCCTCACCCAGGTGGGTGTACCCTTCGCCGCGGGCGATGTTCCGCGCCACCGACAGGTACAGGGCGCTATCTGGCGTCGCCCGCCACAGGCCGTTGAAGGAAAGCAGGTAAAACGCCGCTATGGCCAGCCATATATACAGGCGGTAATTCCAGGCGTAATGATGAACCCAGTTGGCAAAACGCCACGTTCGCCAGGACGCGCCCGTCGGCTCGCTACTTGGTTGATCGCAGACATTTACCAGCATCCAACGGGCAATTTACGCTCAACATGCGCATCTGTCAGCGTCGCGGCCGCTCATTCTTCTCGCTGCGGGGCTGTTTCGCTTAGAATCAGCCCGATGCCCCTTAGCCTGATAAACCTCGTGCATAACCTCGCCGGGAGGCGCATCGTGCTGCTCGGCGACCTGATGATGGACCGCTACATCTACGGCAACGCCGAGCGACTCTCCCCCGAGGCGCCTGTCCCGGTGCTGCATTTCAGCAATGAGCAGATCGCGCTGGGCGGAGCGGGACGCGTGGCCGCCGGGATCACCGCACTGGGGGGAAAGTGCGTCATGGTCGGCCTGGTGGGCGAGGACATGGCCGGGCGGGAGATCTGCCGCGAACTGCACCAGGCCAACTGTGATACCTCCGGCGTGGTGACGCTGCCCAATCGCCCGACCATCAGCAAGGTGCGTTTCATCGGCCTGGCGCAGCATCGCCATCCCCAGCCTATGCTGCGGCTGGATTACGAGGATGCCTCGGCCATCGATGCCCAGCTTGAGGCCCGCGTGATCGACCTGGTGGATCGTTACCTAGAGTCGGCCGACGCCCTGTGTATCGAGGATTACAACAAGGGACTGGTGACCGAGACGGTCTGCCGCGAGGCGATCGCCCGTGCCCGCAGGAGGGGTCTGCCGGTGATGGTCGATCCCGGGCCGATCGCCGATTTCAGTAAGTATGCCAACGCCAGCTCGCTCAAGCCTAATCGCCCGGAGACATCGCGGGCGACGGGCCTGCCGGTGCGCGACCCGGCCGACTATCAGCCCGCCGCCGAGTGGCTGCTGGAGAAGCTGAACCTGGAAGCGGCCACCATCACGCTGGACAAGCATGGCGTGTTCCTGGCCGCCCGTGATGGCACACGGCAATGGATCCGCTCGCGCGAGCGGCAGGTGTACGATGTCACCGGGGCCGGCGATACCTTCCTGGCGACGCTCACCATGGCGCGGGCGGCCGGGGCGGACTGGATGCAGGCGGCGACGCTCGCCAATGTGGCCGGCGGCCTGGAATGCGAGAAGTTCGGCTCCGTCCCCGTTACGCCCGGGGAGATCGTGCAGGAACTGCTGTTGGAGAGCCACGGACGGCTGGGGAAAGTCCGCACTCTCGATCAGCTCCTGCGCGAGCTGGAGGAACACCGGGCGGCCGGCAAGCGCATCGTTTTCACCAACGGCTGCTTCGACCTCGTGCATATCGGTCACGTGCAGTATTTCAAGTTTGCCCGCTCGCAGGGTGACCTGCTGGTGGTGGGGGTTAACACTGACCAGTCCATCCGCCGGCTCAAGGGACCAAAGCGCCCCATCATCACACAGGAGGATCGCCTTGGCGTGCTGGAGGGACTGGAGAGCATCGATTACCTGGTGCTGTTTGAGGAAGACACACCGATGCGGCTGATCGAGGCGATTCGCCCGGACGTGCTGGTGAAGGGGCAGGACTACAGCAAGGATCGCGTGGTCGGCGCGGACTTCGTCGAAAGCTACGGCGGAACGGTGGCGCTGGCGCCCCTGGCCGAGGGGCGCTCCAGCTCCAACGTGATCCAGCGAATCCTCGAGGCGTACGGAAGCTGAGGCGACGCGGTGCCGCGCAAGCGAATCATCCTCGGTGCAATGTCGGGCACGAGCGCCGACGGCGTGGATGTCGCGGCCGTGGAGATCACCGGGCGGGGACTGCGGATGAAAGCCCGCCTGCTGGGGATGAACAGACGTTCTTTCCCGAGCGCACTGCGCAGGATGATCCTCGATACCCGCAACGCCGGCCGCTGCGAACTGGCGGAGCTGGCGCGGATGGGTGAGCGGATCACTCTCGCCTATGCACAGACGGCGCTGCAACTGCTGGATCGACTTCAACTGGAGCCTCACGAGATCGCCTGCATCGCCGCGCATGGGCAGACGCTGTTTCACTCGCCGCCGCTGACCATCCAGTGGTTTGACCCGGCGCTGCTGGCGGCGAAGACCGGGTGCGATGTGGTAAGCGATTTTCGCCGGGCCGATTGCGCCCTGGGCGGGCAGGGTGCGCCGCTGGTGCCGTTCGCGGATTGCATTCTCTTTCGCCATCCCCGCCGATCGCGCGTGCTCCTGAACATCGGCGGGATCGCCAACATCACCTGGCTGCCGGCCGGCGGCGACTTGAACGACATCATCGCCTTCGACACCGGCCCGGGAAACTGCCTCTCGGATGCCATCGCACAGGAGAAGCTCAACAGGCAGTTCGACGCCGGCGGGAAGCTGGCCTCCCAGGGCATAGCGAATGAGGCGATAGTGGATGCCTTCCTGCGCGATCGTTACTTTCGTCTCGAATATCCCAAGTCCACCGATGGCCCGGCGATGCTGAGCGCCTTTAAGCGTGCCATCGCCGGCCGATCTTGTTCCACGCAAGATCTGCTGGCCACCGCCTGCCTGTGCTGCGCCAGGGCAATCGCCCGGGGTATCGGTCAATTGCCCGGCCGGCCGGGTGAGATAATCGCCGCCGGCGGAGGAACGAGCAACCGGGCCATCATCCAGATGCTGGAACGGGAAACCGGCCTGCCGATACGCAGAACCGACGAACTGGCAGTACCGGTTGCGGCGAGGGAAGCAATGGCCTTCGCACTACTGGCCGCTGCCACACTGGACGGCATCCCCGCCAACGTCCCCTCGGTGACTGGCGCTATCCGCCCGGCCATCCTCGGTTCAATAACGAAGACGAGTTAGCAAGGCCCTATCTAGTCCTGCCACCAAATGCGGCATGCTGATTTTTGGATTTTGCGTTTTGATTGGAGTGTTATTGTGCAGCCTTGGCGTGATGCTCCAGTCAATCATCAATAAACAGAACATCTGTGGTTAAGTGTACAGCTAAATCAGAACGTCCACGATTCCCGTCAGGCCCAGGATCGTGCTGATCACGCCGTTCATGGTGAAGAATGCCAGGTTCAGTTTTGACAGATCGTTCTCTTTCACAAGGGTGTGCTCGTAGATCAGCAGGGCGATCGCAACCGCCAGGCCGCAGGCGAAGATCCATTCCAGTTGCGGTGCCATCCACCAGAGCAGCAGGAACATCGCCGCCGAGCAGACATGGGTCAGCCGCGCCACTATCAGTGCACCTCGTATCCCCAGGCGGGAGGGAACCGAGAACATTCCCAGCTTCACGTCCACCTCGTAATCCTGGCAGGCGTAGAGCACGTCAAACCCGGCCGTCCAGAGCAGCACCCCCGTACCCATGACCACCGGCTCCCAGGCAAAGGTACCGGAGATGGCGATCCACGCGCACAGCGGGGCCAGCCCCAGCGCCGCACCAAGATAATAATGACACAGCCGCGTGAACCGTTTCATCAGCGGATAACCCACCAGGAACGCCAGCACCGGCAGCGACAGCAACACCGGCCAACGATTCTGATACAGCCACCAGAAGCCGGCCGTCGCCACTACAAACCCGGCCACGCACACGGCCAGCACACCGACATAGAAACCAACTGTGACTTTACCCGCGGGCACGGCGCGCCCGGCCGTGCGGGGGTTTAAGGCATCGTGGGATGCGTCGATCAGGCGATTGGCGCCCATGGCCGTCGTCCGCGCCAGCACCATGCACACCACGATCAGCAGCAGCGCGCCAAGCGGCGGCCAGCCGCCGGCCGCCATGAATGTCGCCAGCAGGGCAAACGGCAGCGCAAAGACGCTGTGCGAGAGTTTTATGTCACCGGCGATGACCGCCAACTTTTCCAGCAGACTGCTCATGCGGGCGAGAAGTCTATCACATGCGGGCCTGGAGTTCCGCTGGAGCGCACCTTGCCCTGTGATCTTCCCCGCTCAACAATGGGCCGGATGCCGCTGATCGCTCACATATCCGACCTGCATTTCCCCTATACCACCGCTGTGCTGGAGCAGGCGCTCCGCCGGGCACTGGCAGAGGCGAACCCGACTCTCCTGGCAATCTCCGGCGACCTGACGCAACGCGCCCGCCCGCGGCAGTTTGAACTCGCCCGGCAATACCTTCAGACGCTGCCCCGGCCGCAACTGGTCATCCCCGGCAACCATGATGTGCCACTGTACGACGTTTTTCGCCGATTTTTCCGCAAATCGCAGCGCTTTCGCGAGCATATCAGCGAGGACCTTGAGCCGGTGTACCAGGATGATTCGCTGTGCGTGGTGGGGGTGGACAGCACGCGGGCATTCACGCTCGATCCGCATGGGTTCTGGAAGAACGGATCGCTTTCCGCACAGCAGCTTGAGACGATCCGCGGAAGATTCCTGGCCGCCCCCGGAGGCGCGCTCAAGGTGCTGGTGATGCATCATCCGCTGGTGAATCCCTGGGACCAGACCGCCCGCGACACCGTGCGTGGCCGGCGGCGCATCATAGAGGTGCTCGAGCAGGCAAAGGTCGATGTGGTGCTCTCCGGGCATCTGCACCTGGGCTACAGCGCCCATGCCCCGGTCTTCATGCCCCAGGGGAAGCACAAGATCCTCTGCATCCAGGCGGGCACGGCCACTTCCACGCGATTGCGCGATGAAGCCAACACCTTCAACCTGCTCAACTGGGATGGCATGACGCTGGCCGTGACCATCATGCGCTTCAACGGTACGGATTTCGTCCGCGAGCGTACGCTGGAGTATCGCCTGCGCTGATGTCTCTGGTTGATCGCCGCCCGGGCGCGCATAATCTGCCCCTGCCATGAAACTCAAGTTTCCAGCGTATGAGGAGATCGCCGAGCTGATCATTCGCGCCCGCGACGAGGACATGCGTGGCGATGATGTGACCAGCCGCCTGCTTATCCCCGCCGACCAGGAAGGCGTGGGCACCATCGTGCAGAAGCAGGCGGGCGTGGTGGCCGGCCTGCCGATCGTGGAGATGGTCTGCCGCGCGTACGACCAGCGGCTGAAGGTCCAGGCGCTCGGCGGCTCGCTGGAAGAAGTTGAAGGCCGCTACAACCCCACCCCGCAGCGCACGCCCATCCTCAAGATCAGCGGGCCGATGCGCTCGCTGCTCGCGGCCGAGCGGGTGATACTCAATTTCCTCCAGCGCCTCTCCGGCATCGCCACGCAGACGCACAGCTATGTGCAGGCCGTCGCCGGCACCAGTGCCCGCATCTACGACACCCGCAAGACCACGCCCGGCTGGCGGCTGCTGGAGAAGTACGCCGTGCGCGCCGGCGGCGGCGAGAACCACCGCATGGGCCTCTACGATGGCCTGCTGGTGAAGGACAACCACATCGCCGCCATCCCACTGGAAGAACTGGCCGACGAATTGACCAAGATCGTGAGCGTCAGCCGCATGGAGGCGCCCGATCGCTTCATCCAGGTCGAGGTGGACAATCTCGATCAGCTTCGCGAGGTGCTGAAGGTCGACCGCATCGACTCGATCCTGCTGGACAACATGAGCCCCCAGACCATGCACCAGGCGGTGCAGATGCGCGACGCGGCCGGGCGAAAGGGCCAGGTCGCCCTGGAAGCCTCCGGCGGCGTGAATCTGCAGACGGTGAGGGCCATCGCCGAGTCGGGCGTGGAGCGAATCTCCGTAGGGGCACTGACCCACTCGGCCACCGCACTGGACCTGGGGCTGGATGTGGAGGGATGACGGTGTTGATTGATGGCAGGCGCACCGATTCGCTCCAGTCCATCGTTCTTCGCGATGCGCTGGCGTGCCTCTCTATCAATCAACATTGAATCAACAGGCCCTCTGTATCATCCCTCACAAAACTCGCTGCGCTCCCGCGTCGCTACAACATTTGCGCGTTTGGCCCTATTATTGGCCGGCCTATGTCCATGCTTTCCTTTGATATCGATCGCGTCATTGAGGGTCGGGCTCGGCTCACCGAGGAGCAGGCGCTGGAGCTTTACGACAAGGCTTCGCTGCATGACCTGGGCAACTGGGCGCACCAGGTCACGCTGCGCATGCACCCCGAGGACTATCGCACCTACGTCATCGACCGCAACATCAACTACACCAACGTCTGCTCGGCCCGCTGCACCTTCTGTGCCTTTCGCCGCGATGCCGACGCCTCCGATTCCTACACCCTCTCCTTTGACCAGATCGCGAAGAAGATCGAGGAACTGGTCGCCATCAACGGCACGCAGATCCTCATGCAGGGGGGCATGAACGAGCATCTGCCGATCGAGTATTACGAGGACCTGCTGCGCTCGATCAAGCAGCAGTTCCCGCAGGTGCATATCCACGCCTTCTCGCCGCCGGAGTTCGTGGAGTTTGAGAAATACTTCGGCATGGACGTTCGCGAGATCATTCGGCGTTTCCGGTCGGCCGGGCTGGATACCATCCCCGGCGGCGGCGGCGAGATCTTCGCCGAGCGCGTCCGCAGGCGCATCGGTATCGGCAAATGCGACGCCGACAACTGGCTGCGCGTCATGCGGGTGGCCCACGAGGAAGGGATGAGCACCTCGGCCACCATGCTGATCGGCCACATCGAGTTCGTGCGCGACCGCATCGACCACATGTCGCGCATCCGCGACATGCAGGATTACGCGCTCGCCCTGAAGCAGGAAGGCGCGGAGGCGCTGAAACATGAAGTAGTGCAGAAGAGGCCGGGCGTCTTCGCCCGCTCGCTGCCCGGGAAGGACCAGATCGCGGATCGAAACTCGCAGTTCGGCAGCTACATCGCCTTCATCCACTGGCCCTTCCAGCGTGAAAACACCCCGCTGGGGAGAGCGAAGGAGTGGGATGAAGCCACCTACGGGCCGTTCGATGACTCGACCAATGAGGACATCCTCAAGGGAAGAGTGGTCCGCATGGCCGGGGCGCATGAGTACCTTAAAATGCTCGCCCTCGCCCGGCTGTTCCTCGACAATGTCCCCTCGCTACAGAGTTCCTGGGTGACGATGGGCCCGAAGATCGGGCAGCTCGCGCTGAACTTCGGCGCCAACGACATGGGCAGCGTGATGATGGAGGAGAACGTCGTCAGCGCCGCCGGAACAACCTACAAGCTCAACGAGCGTGAGATCTGCCGCCTGATCCGCGACGCTGGCTGGATCCCCGCCCAGCGCGACCAGTACTACCACGTCCTGCGCCGCCACGACGGCCCGGACTCACCCGACCTTGTCCCGCTACCGGACCCGCCCGTGCGCAAGGTAAGGAAGCTGGACGACAAGACCATCGGCCCGGCCCCGGGTATCGATACCGACCGCGACATCAGCCTGCCGGTATTGGGCTGATATGGTTGATTTTTCTACTTTGGCTAATCCGAGTTCTACTTTGGACTATCCAACCTACGCAGGAATCTGGAGTTACATGCGCTCCTCAGCATGCCCGCACCTGGTTAACACTGGTTAATCAAGCAGGTGGCAGGGCATGGGTGTTGGGCACATCACGATTGACTAGCGGCGGTCTGTGCCGTTTACTTGCCTGTCATGCAGATCATCCGCTTTCTTTCCGACGGCAAGATCCATTTTGGCCAGCGTGTTGATGATGGCTCGGCGAGGCTGATCGAGGGGGACATCCTCGGTGACCACCGCGTCACCGGGCAGCAGGTGAAGATCGATAAGCTGCTGGCGCCGATCGTGCCCGCGAATATCCTCTGTATCGGGCTTAACTATCGCGAGCACGCGGCCGAGAGCGGGTCGCCGATCCCCGAGCACCCGGTGCTGTTCATCAAGAACTCGGCCGCCCTGAATAACCCGTTCGATCCGATCGAGCTGCCGGAGAACAGCGAACAGGTGGACTACGAGGCCGAGCTGGCCATCGTCATCGGCAGGACGGCAAGGAAAGTCTCCCGCGCCGATGCCCTCGACTATGTGCTTGGCTATACCTGCGGCAATGACGTCTCCGCGCGCGACTGGCAGCGGATCCTGCCGCGCTCCGGCGGCCAATGGTGCCGCGCCAAGAGCTTTGATGGCTTCTGCCCGCTGGGCCCGTGGATCGTCACCAGGGACGAACTGCCCAACCCGAACAAGCTTGCGATCCGCAGCGTGCTCAATGGCCAGGTGATGCAGGACTCCAACACGGCCGACATGATCTTCGATGTACCCACGCTGATCGAAAGCCTCTCATCCACCATGACACTGGTCGCCGGGACGGTGATCCTCACCGGCACTCCGCCGGGCGTGGGCATGGCCCGCAAGCCGCCGGTCTTCATGAAAAGCGGTGATGTGATTCGCATCGAGATCGAAGGGATAGGGGCGCTGGAAAACCCGGTGAAGTGATTTTGTCGATTGTTTATTGTTGCTCGACGGCGACGCCGATCGGCAATCGGCAGGTCCGTCTTCCTACCATTCGGCATGGCGATGAGGATTGTTTCACTTCTTAAGCTTTCACCTGGGCAGATCGCTGAGATCAGGGATGTTGCCCCGGGTGCGGAGGTGGTCTGCGTATCCAGGTCGGACCCCGCGTTCAAGTCCGAGCTGGCGCAGGCCGAGATTATCCTTGGCTCGGTAAAGATCGCCCGGCGGGAGGAAGTACCGAAGCTGCGCTGGATGCAGCTTCCGCACGCGGGGGCCGAGGGGTTTGTCGATTCACCACGGGAGATCATCATCACCACCGGCGCGGGGGTGTATGGCATCCCCATCGCCGAGCACCTGTTTGCCATGATGCTGGCGCTGACGCGCGGGCTGAATGTGTCGATTCGGGCTATGGCGCATGCCGCCTGGCGGCAGGAGCTGAGCTTCCTGGAGCTGGATGGGGCGACTGTTGGCGTGATTGGCCTGGGGGATATTGGCCGGCAGTTCTCGAAGCGGGCGACCGCCTTCGGCATGCGCGTGCTGGCCGTGAAGCGCACGCCCGGGGAAGCGCCGCCATACGTGCATCAACTGGTCGGGCTGGACCAGCTCGACTGGGTACTGGAGCAGTCCGACCATGTGGTGATATCTCTGCCCGGTACCGTGCATACGCGTCACCTTTTCAGCGCCCAGCGCCTGGCGAGGATCAAACCCGGCGCGTTCATCTACAACGTCGGGCGGGGAATCGTCATCGACGAGATAGCACTGATCCAGGCGTTGCGCACCGGGAGAATCGCCGGGGCGGGCCTGGACGTGTTCGAGACCGAGCCGCTGCCGGCCGACAGCCCGCTGTGGCGCATGCCCAACGTGATCATCACGCCGCACTGCTCAGGCCTGTCACCGCGCCGGGATGAGCGCGTGGTGGCGCTGTTCCTGGAGAACCTGTCCCGCTACATGAGTGGCAAGCCGATGCGAAACCAGTTCCGGCATGAGCTGGGATACTAGGGATTTTCGAATTGCCAGTTGCCGAGTCGTCGATCATCCAGTTTCACCAAGAAGGAACGGAGAGGAACTAAGTGCCTCTGATCGAGACACTTCGTTGCTTCGTCTCGTTGTGGTGAACATATTGCAGGCAAGGGTACCCACGCTCCCGGGACTCGTCGTTTCCCGTCGTTGCGTCGTTGCGTCATGGTGAGCAATTGCATGGTCCGAAACGGGCGCCTGATAGCGATCGGAGAAGTCAGTTCCGCCTGTCGGTTGGGCCGGTTTGCTCACCCGGATCTGCCGCTGGTGCGCACGCTGGTGAGGCATTTGCCAGGCGTTGTTTTGCTCCGTATGTAACTTGTTGTGTATACGGAATTTGCGGCAGCGGCTCAACTTGGCTTCAGCTACCATTCCTGCCCCGTTTCAGGTATAATGGCACCTTCTTCGAGGACCACGCGTTAGCTAAGGAAAAGAATGTCCGAAACACCCATCGGCCCCATCGGGAGCACTGAAGACCGACCGATCGAGACGGAGCTTCATGAAAGTTACCTGACCTACGCGATGAGCACGATCATGGACCGTGCTCTGCCGGACGTCAGGGACGGACTAAAGCCATCTCAGCGGCGAATTCTGGTAGCGATGAATGACCTGGGTCTTGGTCCCCGGTCGAAGCATCGTAAGTGCGCCAAGATCGCCGGCGACACCAGCGGTAACTACCACCCGCACGGTGAGGCGGTGGTCTATCCCACACTGGTGCGCATGGCCCAGGCATGGAACATGCGTTATCCCCTGATCGATGGTCAGGGTAACTTCGGGTCCTCCGACGGCGACCCGCCGGCCGCCATGCGTTACACCGAGGCGCGCATGACCTCGGTGACGACGGAAATGCTCGAGGACATCAACCTCGACACCGTCGACTTCCAGCCCAACTACGACGACACCCGCCAGGAACCGCTGGTATTGCCCTCGAAGTTCCCGAATCTGCTGGTGAACGGCTCGACCGGCATCGCCGTGGGCATGGCGTGCAACCTGCTGCCGCACAACCTGCGCGAGATCTGCGACGCCATCATCAAGGTGATCGACAACCCCGACTGCACGCTCTCGGAGCTATTGGAGCTGGTGCCCGGGCCGGATTTCCCCACCGGCGGCATCATCTGCGGGCGCGATGGCATCATCGAGGGGTACAAGACCGGGCGCGGCCGGCTGGTTCTGCGTGCCAAGATGAGCATCGAGGAAGGCCGCAACGGCCGAAGCGCGATCGTCATCGAGGAAATCCCCTACGGGATCATCCGCAAGACGATCATCGAGTCGATCGCGGAGTGCGCCAAGGAGACGATCAAGGAGATCGCCGACGTCAACGACCATTCCGGCCGCGAGCATGAGTGCCGCATCGTCATCGACCTGAAGCGCGATGCCGACCCGAACGTCGTCATCAACCAGCTTTACCAGTACACGCCGTGCCAGATCACGGTGTCGATGATCAATATCGCGCTGGTCAACCGTCAGCCGCGCACCATGGGGCTGAAGGAACTGATCCAGCATTTCATCGAGCACCGCAAGGAAGTGATCACCCGGCGGACGCGCTTCCTGCTGAAGAAGGCCCAGCAGCGCGGCCACATACTCGAGGGCCTGATCTTTGCGGTCTGTGACATCGACGAGGTGGTGCGCCTGATCCGATCCAGCAAGACGCGCGAGGAGGCGATTCAGAAGCTGCGCGAGCGTGCATTCCGCATCGCCCCGGATCATCCCTATGCGCCGCGGATTGTGCCCTCGCTGCTCAAGCGGGTGCAGGAGCGGCCGCACCTTCTCTCCCAGGCGCAGGCCGAGGCGATCGGCCGGCTCCAGCTCATCCAGCTTGTCGGACTGGAGATCGAGAAGCTGGTCAGCGAGTACCAGAACGTGGTCGAGGAGATCGAGGGCTACGAGCGCATCCTCGCGGATGAGCGACTGGTGCTGGACATCATCGTCACCGACTGCAACGAGCTGCGCGAGAAGTATGGCGATGCCCGCCGGACTGAAATCACCGGCGAGGTCAGCGGCCTGAACATGGAAGACCTGATCGCCCGCGAGGACGTGGTGGTGACGGTAAGTCGCGATGGCTACATCAAGCGGCTGCCGGTCGATACCTATCGCTCGCAGGGGCGTGGCGGCCGCGGCATCCGGGCGGCCGAGGGCAAGGACGGCGACTTCATCGAGCATCTGTTCGTCGCCAACACGCACGACCACGTGGCGTTCTTCACCAACAAGGGCCGCGTGTATACGCGTCGCGTGTTCGACATTCCCGAGATGTCGCGCAACAGCGCCGGGCGGGCGATCGCCAACCTGCTGGAGTTCCAGGAGGGTGAGAAGATCGCCAAGGTCCGCGCGGTGGACAGCCTGGAGAAGCAGGAGCAGTTCGTGTTCTTCGCGACCCGCAAGGGAACGGTGAAGAAGACGGCGCTCTCGGCGTTCAGCAATATCAATCGACGCGGCATCATCGCCATCACGCTTGAGGAGGGTGATGAGCTGATCGGCGTGGAGCTGACCGGCGGCAACGACCACATCATGCTGGGCACGCGCAGCGGCCTGGCGATACGGTTTGACGAGAACGACGTGCGTGCGATGGGTCGCACGGCCGCGGGAGTCACCGGGGCGCGCTTCAAGCGCGAGAATGACGAGGTTGTGTCGATGCTGGTGCTGCCTGGCGGCTCCAACGATGGGCTACAGGTGCTCACGGCCTGCGAGCAGGGGTACGGCAAGCGCACGCCGCTGTCGCAGTATCCCACCAAGGGCCGCGGCACGCGTGGCGTGATTGACATCGACTGCGGCAAGCGCAACGGCGACGTGGTGGGCATGCTGCTGGTGCGCGAGGAGGATGAGATCATGCTGATCACGAGGAAGGGCATCCTCATCCGCACCCGCTGCAGCGAGATCCGCGAAACCGGACGAGGCGCCAGCGGCGTCCGCCTGATCCGCCTGGACGAGGGAGACCAGCTTGTGGCCATCGCCCGTGTGGACATCACTGAGGAGGACGAGGAGAAGAACGGCGCCGAGAACCCGGCCGACACGGGAAACACCGCCCCGGCGGAAGCACCCGAGGTCGCGCAGGCAAAGCCCACGGAGACGCCTGAGGCTGAGGCTGCACCCGACGCCGCATCACCCGAAGAAAACAGCGAACCGCCGGCCGAGCAATAATCGGCAGGCGATAGCAAGGAGAATCAATCGGCCGGAGCTTGCACAAGCCCGGCCGATTTTCTTATCCCCCCAACAAACGGGGACGTACCCCATATAAACGGGGACGTATGTAGTTTTTTCTATCAGCCACAGATGGGACACAGATGAGGCACAGATGAACCTGTTGATTGTTGCGTCTTGAATGACTGGACGATTGGATCACTAAGGACTTGGTGCAATTGCGCGCCCCGTAAGAGTGGTGACATCGCCTGACAGCAGAGAGCAGGTCGGCGTTGATCTGCGGGATACTGGCATGGCATGGGAGGTTGAAGCAATGCACGGGGCGCGTGGGCGCGATCGTCGAGGTCCATTCAATGAGTTCTACCACGACGCAACAATGGAGAAGGACAAAAACTGGGAGCGCGGGCGTCCCCGCCCGCAACGGTTCACCACGAAGCGCAGAAGAAGCGAAGTGTGTCGATCGGAGGCACTTGGTGCTGTCTCGTCGCTTCCTTCGTGGTTAAGAGGAGACTAGATAGATGAATTCCGATTTCCCGAAGCAGACCTTGGTTGAGGATCACCTTAACTCCCGCAGTTCCGTCGAAACTGCTCTACTGAAAGTGGAGCGGCTTGCCTGTAGGTCCGCGGGGCGTCGAATCGGCGGATGTCTGCTCGAGTAGCATTCCTATTGACCGGCATCGAGAGGTCAACGCTTGGTTACTTCATCGCTTCATGGTGAAAGCAGCTTCCCAATACATATCCACGGTTTCCCTGGCCTTTGATTGTGTGTGATTCCCTTACCTCCCGCGGGCGGACCGCCCGCTCCACTTTGGGTGGGCCTGCTTCAGATGCGCACTACAGTGCATAGGAAGTTCAGTTTTCCGATGTACCCCGCCTGACAAACGCCCAAAGCCAATCAATACGCAACAATCAACATCCCATCTGTGGCTGACGCGAAACAAAAAACTAAATACGTCCCCGTTTTTGGAAGGGTAAAGATAACGGCCGGGGATTCTTGTCCCCGGCCGATGGTTCTTAAGGGATATCCGCGAGGCGTCATGCGGAGTTGCGGTGGTATTCCTGCAGCGGGCAGACGTTCCATTGCTCGGCTTTCATGGCCGTGATGGCCATAGCCGCGGCGTTGGCGGCGGTGATGGTGGTCAGGATGCTCACCTTCGACAGCACCGCCAGGGCGCGGATCTGACCCTCGTCCGTCTCCGGGCCCTTCCTCGTCGGAGTGTTGATGATCAGCTGGATCTCGCCGTTCTTCACCATGTCGCGGATGTTGGGCCTGCCCTCCGAGAGCTTGTTGATCATCTCGCAGGGAATGTCATGCTTCCTGAGCACCTCGTAGGTACCGGCCGTGCTGACGATGCGAAAACCGCACTCGGCCAGCACCTTCGCAGGAGCGACGATGTCATTCTTATCGCGATCGTTGACGCTGATGAACACCGTTCCGCTGGTGGGCAGCGGCGAGCCGGCCGCGATCTGGCTCTTGGCGAAGGCAAACGGGAAGTTGCGGTCAATCCCCATCACCTCGCCGGTGGAGCGCATCTCCGGGCCGAGGATCACGTCCACGCCCGGGAACTTGCTGAAGGGGAAGACCACTTCCTTCACGCTGATGTGCCTGGGGTCGGGCAGGTCGCCGGTGATTCCCAGTTCGCTGAGGCTCCTGCCGGCCATCACCTTGGCCGCGATCTTCGCCCAGGGCAAGCCGGTGGCCTTCGAGACAAACGGCACGGTCCGCGACGCTCGCGGGTTCACCTCGATGACATAGATCTCATTGTTCTTCACGGCATACTGCACGTTCATCAGTCCGCGTACGCGCAGCGCCCTGGCCAGTGCCCGCGTCTGCTCCTTGAGCCGCTCGACAATCTCGCCAGGCAGCGAATATGGCGGCAGGGCACAGGCCGAGTCGCCGGAGTGGATGCCGGCCTCCTCGATATGTTCCATCACGCCGCAGATCACGGCCGAGCCGGAGTTGCCCTGCTCATCGCCGGGATCGAAGTCGGCCACGCAATCCACATCCACCTCGGTGGCATTGTCGAGGAACTTGTCTATCAGGATCGGGGCATCGGCGATGGTGGAAGCCTCCACCGCGTGCTGCATGTAGTAGTTGAGCTGATCCTCGTCGAAGACGATCTCCATCGCACGCCCGCCCAGCACGAAGCTCGGGCGCACCAGCACCGGGTAGCCGATCTCCTTCGCCACCGCGCGTGCCTCGGCCAGGCTGCGGGCAATTCCGTTGGCCGGCTGCTTCAGTCCCAGCCGCTGGAGGAGCTGGCGGAACTGCTCGCGGTCGCCGGCCATGTCCAGCGACTGGACAGTAGTGCCCAAGATAGGCACACCGGCCTCCCACAACGTCCGCACGATGCTCAGCGGCGTCTGCCCGCCAAACTGCACGATCACGCCCTTCACCAGCCCCTCGCCGGCGTCGCCAGCGTCGTCGCCCGCCTGATCTGCGCCGCTGCGGCGGACAAACGGCTTGCCGTTCAGGCGCTCGCAGACATTGTGCACATCCTCAAAGGTCAGTGGCTCGAAGAACAGCAGATCGCTGGTGTCATAGTCGGTGGAGACGGTCTCGGGGTTGGAGTTGATCATGACCGCCTCGTACCCCAGCTCCTTCATGGCGAAGGCGGCATGCACGCAGCAGTAGTCGAACTCGATCCCCTGGCCGATGCGGTTTGGCCCGCCGCCGATGATGATCACCTTCTGCTTCTCGCGGTTCAGGCGGATCTCGTCCTCAACGTATACGGACGAAGAAGCGGAGGAAGCATGCGCGGATCCCGCCGGCGTCTGCTGCGACGTTTGTTCTGTCGCTTCGTCACCTACGCGAACCAGCGGCGTTTCGTAGCTGCTGTAGTAGTAGGGGGTGTATGCCTCAAACTCGGCCGCGCAGGTATCCACCAGCTTATACACCGGGTAGATCCCCAGCCGCTTGCGCAGCTCGATGCGCTCAGGCGAGCTGAGCCCCCAGACGGTGCCGATCTGCACGCCCGAGTATCCCCACTCCTTGGCCTGCCGATAGATGCGGGCGACCTCCTCGCGGGCGGCCGGGTCTGAGTCGATCTTCGCCAGCAGCGGCCTGGCGGAGATCAGCTCATCCTCGAAATCCACCAGCTCCCTGAACTGCGCCAGGAACCACGGGTCGATATGCGTGAGCTGGTGAATCTTCTCGATGCTCCAGCCCATCTTCATCGCGTAGCGGATGTAGTAGATCCGTCCCTGCGAGGGCACCGAGAGCTTGCGGCGAAGCTTTACTTCCGGGATCGGCCACTCCAGGTCGAGGCTCTCCCCCTGGG